>JBBSIX010000012.1:0-22416 GCA_038231875.1 Chloroflexia bacterium
CTTCTACGACCAGTTCTACGCCCGCAGTTCGCCCACAGTGGGCAAGCTGCCCACATTGAGCATACCGCTCTTGTCCGACATCCCGGTGTTCGGCAGGCTTTTCCAGCAACAGCCGGTTGTGTGGAGTGCGCTTTTGCTGGTGGGGATCTCCCACTTCGTGCTGTTCTACACGCCCTGGGGCCTACGCACCCGTGCGGTGGGCGAGCACCCACGCGCCGCCGACACGGTGGGCATAAACGTATTCTTCATGCGCTACGCCAACGTGGTAATCGGCTCGTGCATCGCCGGGCTGGGCGGGGCGTATCTGATAGTCGAAGTGCCCACCTTCACTCCGGGCCTCACAGCGGGGCGCGGGTTCATCGCGCTGGCCGCCCTCATCTTCGGCAACTGGAAGCCGGTGGGCGCGTGGGCGGCCACCCTGCTGTTTGGGCTTACCTCGGCGATCCAGATAAATATCCAGCAGTGCGTCAGCACCTCATCGGGCGGCGACCTGCCGTTCTTCCTGCTGCCCCAGATAATCGGCCTGCTGCCCTACGTGGTGACTATCGTAGTGCTGGCGGGCTTCGTGGGCCGCTCCAGTCCGCCGGCCTCTGTGGGCGTGCCGTATGAAAAGTAGCTGGAACAGACACCCGTATCCCACACTATCTAGAGAAGGACCATGAATCTACAGCAACTTCTATCCGACGCCGGCATACAGGGGGCGACAGTCCTCTCGCCTACCGGCAGCAACCCTGAGATCAGCCATATCGCCGAGAATTCGGGCCTGGCGCAGCCGGGCAGCCTCTTTGTAGCGGTGGTGGGCAGCGTCCACGACGGCCACCGCTTTATCCCTGATGCTCTGCAACGGGGCGCGCGGGCTGTCGCGGGGGCGCGCAGCGAGAGGCCGTCCGACCTGCCCGCCGAGGTCCCCTACGTGCATGTGCCCAATGACAGGCTGGCGGTGGCCCAACTGTCGGCGGCCTTCTTCGGCTATCCATCGAGGCATCTGCAGGTGGTGGGCGTGACCGGCACCGACGGCAAGACCACCACCGCCACCCTGCTACACTCTATTCTCAAGGCGGCGGGGCGCAAGGCAGACCTCATCTCCACGATCAGCGCGGAGATAGGCGGCAAGCAGTACGATACCGGCTTCCACGTTACCACCCCCGAAGCGTTCGACGTGCAGCGGTATCTTCGCAGCATGGTGGACGCCGGCACGGAGGTAGCGGTGCTGGAGACCACATCGCATGCTCTCGACCAGGGGCGGGTGGCCTGCGTGGACTACGATGTGGCGGTTGTCACCAACGTCACGCATGAGCACATTGACTGGCACGGTAGCTGGGAGAACTATATGGCGGCCAAAGCGAGGCTGTTCGAGGCTCTTAGCGAGAGTTACCGCAAGCCCGGCACGCCTAAAGTGGCCGTTATAAACGCCGACGACAAGTCGTACCACTGGCTCAAGAAGACGGTTGCCGACTTGCAGTGGGTGTACGGCCTGGACCGCAGCGCACAGCCCGACATCAGCGCAGCCGACATCGAGTATAAGCAGGGCGGCACGCGCTTTACCATGCTCACCCCCATGACCGACATCCCGGTCATGCTGACTTTGCCCGGCAAGCACAATATCTACAATGCGATGGCGGCTGCCGGGGCTGCCCTGGCGCTGGGGGCTGGGCGGGAGGACGTGCAGCGCGGATTGGCGGCGGTTGAGCGCATACGCGGCAGGATGGAGTGGGTTCCAGAGGCCGGGCCGCTCGGCTTCGACGTGGTGGTGGACTTCGCGCATACGCCCAACGGCCTTGAAAAGACCCTTGAGTTGGCCCGGCAGATCGTGGGACCGAGGCAGGGTCGGGTGGTGGTTGTGTTCGGTTCGGCGGGCTTGCGCGACCGCGAAAAGCGGGGCATGATGGGCCGGGTGGCGGGCAGGCTGGCCGACATAACAATAGTAACCGCCGAGGACCCTCGCACCGAGCGGGTGGAGAGCATCTCGGAGGGGATAGCCACCGGTTTGCGCGAAGAAGGTCGCCAGGAAGGGGTAGACTTTTACAAGGTGGGCGACCGTGCTGAGGCCATCGCTTTTGCGGTGGAGCAGGCGCTGCCGGGGGACATATTGCTCGCCTGCGGCAAGTCGCACGAAAGCTCGATGTGCTACGGCACCGATGAGACCCCTTGGGACGAGTTCGCGGCTGTGCGGGCGGCCATAGAGCGGCGCAAGCTGAAGGATAGGGGGCGGGGTTGAGAGGGCGAAGGTTTACGTAACGTGCAAAATCACGTTGGACATTGAGGGTAGATGATATAATTTCTCCATTGACTGTTTGCCGAGAGGCAGCCCAAACGCTCTCGCAGACATGAGGAACACAGCTTGTCTGATCCACTTGAGCCTACATCCGAATCGAGTGCCGCACATGAGCCGCACCCTCAGCACACGCACCCGCTTGCGGAAGTATTCGGTTATCCGGCTGACAACATGTCGCCGGAAGCGGTGAGACACAGAACCAAGAAGTTGTGCCCCTTCAACAATAAGGTGCCCAACTGCACGAAAGACAAGGCCAATGACCCATTAGGCACCTGCTCGATATTTGACACGAACGGCGACGTGACTATTACCTGTCCCATCCGATTCCGAGAGGACTGGCTGATTGCCGATGCTGCTGCTGCTTTTTTCTTCCCACCCGGCGCATCTTGGACTTCCCTTATCGAGGTGCGCCTAGATGATGCTGACGGCCAGTCAGCAGGCAATATTGACGTGGTACTCGTGTCCTATGATCAGAGGGGCCGGGTGACGGACTTCGGCAGCGTGGAGGTGCAAGCAGTTTACATTTCGGGTAATGTGCGCCGCCCATTTGAGTACTACATGCAAGACCCAGCCACACGGTACAACATGGTGTGGCGAGGGGCAGGTGTGCAGGTAGTGAGGCCGGACTATCTTTCCTCATCACGTAAGCGACTCGCCCCCCAATTGTTGTTCAAAGGGGGCATTATGAAGGCCTGGAACAAACGGCAGGTTGTAGTGCTGCATCGCAGCTTTTACGCCACCTTGCCCGATTTACCGGAGGTTGAGCCGCATGAGGCGGAAATGGCATGGCTGCTGTACGACCTACGGCTCGATCCTACCGCCAACCGCTACCAACTGAGTCATTACCGCACCGTGTACACCCGCTTTGCAGACGCACTCGAACGAATAACGGTATCCAGACCCGGTCCCGTCGAGGCCTTCATGGGCAAACTTCAGGTGCGACTCGACGCTAAAATGGACGACGGCGACAACCCCCCGGACGCTCCTATACTGTCGGACATAATCGTTCAAGAATAGACCGAGCAAGTAGGAGGAGGGAAAGAGCCATGTACCAGGCAGATCTGTTCGAGGACACGCTGCACGAACATATAGTCAACGTGGCATCTGTGCCGCAGCGAAGCCCGTTTCGCTACCCAGGGGGCAAAACGTGGCTTGTGCCTCGGATCCGCCGTTGGCTTCGCAGCCTGCCCAGCATACCGGCCGAACTGATAGAGCCGTTCGCAGGCGGCGGCATCGTGAGCTTGACCGTAGCCGCCGAACGGTTGGCCGATCATGCCACTATGGTCGAACTTGACCTCGAAGTGGCCGCCGTGTGGCACACTATAGTAAACGGCGGACAAGACGCGGCGTGGCTTGCCGAACGCATTGCAACCTTCGATTTGACGCATGAGAGCGCGGCGCGTGTGCTGTCGGCCACCATAGCTCCCGACAACATCAAGGAACAGGCTTTTAGAACCATACTAAAGAACCGAGTGAACAGGGGCGGTATCCTGGCGCCGGGCGCAGGGTTGATAAAAGAAGGCGAGAACGGGAAGGGTATCCGCTCCCGTTGGTACCCTGCCACGCTCAGGAGCCGGATACTGGATATAGTCGGCATGCGAAACCGACTTAGCTTTTTACAGGGCGACGGACTGACCGTTATGCATGAACACGCACAAAGGCCGGATGTCGCCTACTTCATTGATCCACCCTACACTGTGGCGGGTAAGCGGGCCGGGAGCAGGCTGTATGCACACTCCGAGCTTGACCACGAGGAGCTATTCAAGATAGCGGCCACCCTTGCCGGCGACTTCCTCATGACTTATGACTACTCCGAGGAGTTATGCCGCATGGCAGGCGCACATGGGTTCGATTACCGGCAAGTAGCTATGAAGAACACGCACCATGCTAAAATGACCGAACTGCTGATAGGTCGAGACTTGAGTTGGCTCGACAGATTGTAGCGCTCCATGACGGAAGACCCTTTTGCAACATACCTGGCGGCTGTCGAGAAGGCCCACCAGTTGGGCAACGACACCGAGCACACGCACCGTCCCGCTCCTCAAGAGCCTGCTTGAAGCTCTGGCGCCGGGCGTCACGGCCACCAACGAGCCGCGCCGTGTGTGGATCAACAAAACGCAGTACTTCGAGGGCGTGCCTCCCCACGTGTGGGAGTTCCAGATAGGGGGCTACCAGGTGGCCGAGAAGTGGCTCAAGGACCGCAAAGGGCGGGCGCTGGGCTACGACGACCTGGAGCACTACCGGAGCGTAGTGTCGGCGCTGGCCGAGACGATGCGCCTCATGGAGGAGATAGACGAGGCGATACCGGGGTGGCCGGTAGAGTAGAGCCGCCAAAAGCAGCAGAGGACATGCGGCAGGAAAATGTTCCGACTTGGAGTATGAGCAGCGCATAGGCCAGTGGTTTGTAGGGGCCTGAATTGCGAAGCAGAACCACCCCCGTGCCATTGACTCTAACTAATCAAGCTATGCTACGCTGCCACAGCGGGCAAGCACTTCCATACTACCTCTTGTCATTCTAAGTAATCATGGCCCCCAGGCCACAACCGACAATGAAAATGTGCGCGTCCGTAGGGGCACGGCGCGCCGTGCCCCTACCCTTCTCTATTTTCAGAGGAGCCTGAATTGGGCATAGCCCAAGAACTGAAGAATCAGTCGATGGAGCATGATAGTTAGGGGTAGAGTACCTTCCTTGCAGTGCAAGGCGCGGCACTTTTCAGCCCTACTGTCATACAGGCGCACCGATTCCTCACTTCGTTCAGAATGACAAGAGGTAGTAGTTCTTTATTTCCCAACAAGGCAGCACACATAGCTTGAGATGTGGGTAATCACCCGATAACCCTGCTTTGAATTAGTTGGAGTAAATGAGCCCAATTCAGGCCCCTTACCATTAATCCTCCTGAGTGTGAACGCTTACGTCCTCAGTAGCCGTCGCGCAGGGCGGTGCGGGCCGCGAAATAGCCGCACAGCCCATGTACCCCACCGCCGGGCGGCGTGGAAGACGAGCAGATGTAGATGCCTGGGGCCGCAGTGCGGTACGGACGCCATGATGGGGTGGGGCGTGTGAACATCTGCTGAAGGTCCTGCACCCCGGCGTTGATGTCGCCGCCTATGTAGTTGGCGTTGTAGCGCTGCATATCGCGCGGCGACATAGCATGGCGGGCAACAATGCGGTCCCGAAAGCCTGGGGCGAACCGCTCTATCTGCGCTTCGATGCGCCCCGCCATATCGAACTCCGAACCGCTCGGCACGTGGCAGTAGGCCCACACAGTGTGCTTACCGGCGGGTGCGCGGCTCTTGTCGAACATGCTCTGCTGGGCCAGCAGCACAAACGGCTTTTCGGGGGGCTTCCCCTCCCAAACCGCACGCTCCGCAGAGGCCACCTCCCTCAGCGTACCTCCCAGGTGAACCGTACCGGCCTGCGCGCACTCAGGCGCCCGCCAGGGGACGGGGCCGTCGAGGGCAAGATCAAGCTTGAAGACCCCTGGACCGTAGCGGAAGCGCTCCAACTGCCGCCTGTAGCCGGCGGGCAACCGTTCCCCCGCGATGCGAAGGAGTTGGCGCGGCGTTACGTCGAAGAACAGGGTGCGCGCCGGGGGCAACTCCGCCACTGACGACCCCGGCCACTCCGTTTGCACCTCGCCGCCAAGCGAGCGGAAGTACAGAGCCATCGCGTCCGTTATCCGCTGCGAGCCGCCGCGAGCGATAGGCCAGCCGACGGTGTGAGCCAGGATGCCGAGCACTAGGCCGGCGGCAGCGGTGCCGGGCGTGCTGAGGGGCAGCATCGAGTGAGCCGACATACCGGCGAACATCCCTTGAGCCAAATCGCCCTCGAAAGCGAGGGAGGCGAGCCACTGTGCGGGGAGGAGCGCCGGAATGCCGAAACGAGCGAGGGCAAGAGGGTGGCGCGGCAGGTGGAGTGGGGCGAGCACCTCCGGGGCGGTCTCAGTCCAGCCGCGCACCAGAGGGGCGAGCAACCGGCGGTAAGCATGGGCATCGCGCCGCAGCGAGAGAGAAGTTTCGTGGAGGGAACGCTGTAGGAGCGCAACTCTACCGTCGTCCAAAGGGTGGGCCAGCGCGACGGGCGGGTATATCCACTGGAGGCCGTGTTCTTCGAGCGGAAGGCTACGCATGAGGGGAGAGTTCACGGCAAGGGGGTGGATGGCCGAGCAGATGTCGTGTACAAAGTCTGGGAGGGTCAGTTCGGCAGAGCGGCACCCCCCGCCGACGGTGGCCTTGGCCTCCAACAAGAGCGCCGAACGTCCTGCACGAGCCATAGTGATGGCGGCGGCGAGGCCGTTCGGCCCCCCACCCACCACAATAGCATCATACTTGTAGCGCTTCGACACCCGGCTGCTCACCCTTCCCGCACGAGGATGTTGTAATGCCCTATTCTACAGTTTATTGTCTCGCCCCCAGGTCTGAACATTTACCTCGGCCCGATGTCTGAAGCATACCACCACTCCAAAATGTTTGACAAGGCACAAAGCCCTAAAGTATAATAACTAAGTAAGATATCGTTGGGGCGTCGTCTAACGGTAGGACAGCTGATTCTGGATCAGTAAGTTGAGGTTCGAATCCTTGCGCCCCAGCCGATAAAATAGCTGTGAAGTTGAGCCTGGGCTGCGAAACGCCCAGGCTTTTTGCTTCTCCGGCGAGAGCGCGGCAACCACCTTGCCGATGGCCTACCTCGCTAACAGATGAACATCGCATCGCCGAAGCTGTAGAAGCGATACTTGTGGTCTATAGCCTCCCGGTAGGCTTTCATAGTGAGTTCGTAGCCCGCAAAGGCCGATACCAGCATCAGCAGGGTGGTGCGCGGCAGGTGAAAGTTGGTTATCATCGCGTCCACCAGGCCAAAACTGTAGCCGGGCCGGATGAACAGTTGCGACCAACCTTCGGCAGGCTCCATCTCTCGGCCCCGGGCTTCCAACGTCAAGCCCTGCGCTTGCACCGCCGTTTCCAGCACCCGCACGCTGGTGGTGCCCACCGCCACCACCTTGCCTCCTCCCGCTCTGGTGCGGTTGATAGCCTCTGCTGTGGCTGGCGGCAGCGTGTACCATTCGCTGTGCATCGGGTGCTCGTCTACATTCTCCTCGTGGACGGGCCTGAACGTGTCCATCCCCACGTGCAGCACCACAGAGGCAAAGCCCACGCCCTGCCCTCTTAGTTCCTCGATCAGCCTGTCGGTGAAGTGCAACCCTGCGGTGGGGGCCGCCGCCGAGCCTTCTACGCGGGCGTACACCGTCTGATAGCGGTTCGGGTCGTCCAGCGTTTCGTGGATGTAGGGCGGGAGGGGCATCTGTCCCAGAGCGTCGAGCAGAGGTCGCGGCGGTTGGTTGAAGCGCAGCAATCTGCCTCCCAGGGTGGTGCGGGCAACCACTGTAGCCTCCAGGTAGGGGCCGGATAAGGCATCGCCGAACCCCAGTTTTGCCCCCTCCTTCACCCTGCGCCCAGGGCTGACCAGGGCCTCCCACACGCTAGGCTCGCCCTGCTCCCCCGGTTGAGGGGCCGGGCGCAGCAGCAGCGCCTCAACTTTGCCGCCGGTGCCCACTTTCCAACCGATCAACCGCGCCGGCAGCACCTTGCTCTCGTTTGCCACCAGCAAATCGCCGGGGTTGAGGAGAGACGTAAGCTCGTAGAACCGCCGGTGCCTGAGCATGCCGGAGGCGCGGTCCACCACCAGCAGCCGAGCGTGGTCGCGCGGCTCCACAGGCGTCTGGGCGATAAGCTCCTGCGGTAGCGAGTAATCAAACCTGTCTATCTTCATAGTACTTATTATACAGCCGGCTGAGTGTAGGCCAACAGTTGTTGAGCCGCAGGGACGCTTGGACGGAACTAACTCTGGTGCGTTTCTTGCTTACCTTATCTGCATACCGGCACCGGCACGGAGCGGCAGGATAAGGCTAACCTCAGAATCTTACTACAGCAAAGTTACTCTCATATGGAAGACAAGCACCAGCAGCAAAGTAGAGAGGCCGACGCCTCAGGTGAGGCCTCCTTGCCCTCCGAAAGCTCCGTACCTAGGAAGGCTTACGCGGTGCTTGCGCGCCTCGCCGCTAATATAAATGGGTCGGCGGATGTAAAGGCGATCTGCGACATGGCGGTTAGCTCTGCGGCAGGGCTGTACGGCGCAGACGCCGGCTCGGTATTCCTCAGCACAAAATCGCGCTATCTTCAGCACACAGCAGGTTTCGGCCTGTCGAGTCGCTTCATCTCCTCGGTAGAGGAACTGGCCCGCAGCCAATCGTCGGCTCGCTTTATAAACAGCCTCCTGGAACCGGCCCTCGTATCTGATATAGGCAACTATACGGTTCCTGCTCCGTACCGCCAATTGCTCGACGATGAAGGTATCGTTTCCGTCGCCTCCCTTCCCTTGATCAATCTCGGTAAGCTCCTGGGGTTTGTAACGCTGTATCACGGAGGGGTACATAACTACAGCAGAGATGACTACGACTTGTTGGAACTGCTCGCCAACCTCCTGGCTTTGGCCGTTGCCAACGCGCAATTTGTTGAGGCAAAAGAAGGCGAGGACCAGGCGCGGGACCGCTTCCTCAGCGCTCTCAGCCATGAACTGCGTACCCCCCTTACCTCTATCCTGGGGTTCACCCAGATCATACGCAAGCGCCTGAGCGCGGCGTCTCCCCCTGATGCCCGCTTGTTGGACCAACTTGAGGTGCTGTGGTCGCAGGCGCAGCGCCTTAATCGCCTGGTGGACACCTTTGTCGACCTGTCGAACATCGAGCGGGGCGAGTTCGCCATCAACCTCGGCAAGGTAGATCTGGCGGCGGTGGTGCAGGCGGCGGTAGCCCAGGCCCAGGGCCAGGCGCGCACCAGCCAACAGGTGACTGTACAGTGCTTCCAACCCAGCGTGTGGGTGCATGGCGATGCTCGGAGACTGGGGCATGTGTTTACGCACATCGTCTCCAACGCCCTTCGCTACTCGCCCCCCGGCAAGCCGGTCGAGGTGACTTGCAGCGAACAGCAACAGGGCTGGGTTGTGGTGGAAATAATGGACCGGGGCAGTGGCATCGCACCGCAACTGCACAAAGAGATCTTCGAGCGCACAAACCCCAGCTTCGCCCAACGTACCGGCGGCCTCGGGGTCGGCTTGTATCTCAGCAAGATTTTTATCGAAGCTCACGGCGGCCACATATCTATCAGGAGCAACTCAGCCGAGGGTACAAAGGTGACGGTGGAGCTGCCGGTCTAGGCTGCGCTATCTGTTGTGGAACAGCAACCTGAATACCCACAACGACACGCTCTGCCAGGCGAGGACGGCCACCAGTAGCCAGGCGAGCAGGGGATAAAGGCGGGAAACGTGCCGCTTGCCGAGCAGGGTGAGCAGCCACATGCCGGCGACCAGCGACAGGGCGGGCAGGGCATACCAGAACTGCTTGAACGCCTGGTCCACGTAGAAATCCCCCAGGGTGAACAGAGGGAAAGTCAGCAGCCAGGCTCCGATCCACACTCGTTGCCAGGGCTGGGCTGTGGCGCCGGCGTGTGGCTGTCTGTGGATGAACGCATAGGCGCTGCGGGGTTTTGCCGCCCGTTGTCGCACCCTTGCTTGCCTCTGCCCCCAGAATAGATACACCGCGCCGGCAAACCCAAGCAAGTAGATTAACCCCAGGTTGTAAGAGTAGAAGGCCCTGCCCAGGTGGTCGGTGAGGAACTCCCCCAGAGTGGGGCGCAGGGTGGTGAGGCTGCCCTGGCTTTGGGCGGCCTTGCCGAAGGTGGGCAGCGTGTCGCCCAGTATGCGCCCCACATACTGCCCGTAGTAGACGGCCAGGCTGACCCCCGTCGCTCCCACCAGCGACAGGAACAGCGCGCCCCACCGCTTGCGCTCGTGCCCGGCAAAGAGCAGGCCCCCGGCTACCAGCATAAGAACGAACAATCCCGTGTAAGCCGCCGTCACCGTGTAGGCCAACATAGCTAGAGAGAGCAGCAAAGTCGTCCCCAGCCACACCACAGGGCGAGTGATGCGCCGCCAGAACAGGGTGGTGACGGCTGCCCAGGCGGTGAGCAGCCATAGCGAAGTCTGGGTGGGCCAGTTACCCCACTGTTGGAGTAGGAAGGTGGCCGGTATGATCGAGTAGACCCCCGCCGCCGCTACCCCGAACTTGCCGGCTCTTGCGCCGCCCTGTGTTCTGCCCAGCGCCACGCCCACCATGAAAACCAGCGCTGTTTTGAACGCCTCGAATATGCCGCTGAACACCGGAACCGTAATCGCCAGGGGCAGGGGCAACCATGCCAGGGGAGCCGCTGCCACGTAGAAAAATGGTGAGTAGGGGATAAAGGCGCGGGCCGAACCCCATTCTTCCCTGGGCATGACGGCAAAGGCCAGGCTCTCGCCGAAGTACTGGTTGAATGACCTGCCGCTAAACAGCACTTCGTTCATCAGGGTGATGTACTTCAGGTGGAAAGGTGCGTCAACAATGAAGCTGTAGGGGTATAGCAGCCCGCCCACTTTGACGGCAGCCGAGAACAAGAGCAGCCCACGCAAGGCAGCCCACGACCACCCCGGCAACCCCTCGGCTCCCCGCCGCCCCGCCGCGCCGGTGAGCCGTCTCACTGCAAGCTCTGCCGCTATCGTAACGAGCATGGCTATCGCGAGTGTTATCAGCAGACGCTCGGTGAATATCGTGAGCAACAGACGCTGTACGGCAAGTGTGCCGGCGGCGGCCAACAAGAAAAGAGAGGCAAGCAGTCCGGCGGCTCGTGGGGCGAGCCACACGCCCCTCAGCATCAAGTACAGGAGGTAGGCGCACAGCAAGAGGCCCAGCAGTTGCCCAGGCGGGGGGATTACAGGCCCGCTTGAGAACTCCACCCGCGCAAAGTCGGCCTGGAAGCCTAAATCGCGCTTGTCGTTCCCTGCTCTGAAAGTGGGCGAACTGAAATCGAGACGCAAGTCGCCGGAAGCATCTATCCAGGAGGGGTCCACCCTGACTGTGTAGAGGGCGCTTGCAGGGTTGAGTTTGAGGGGTGGAACCGAGTGCCCATTGGCCGTAACCGTAACGCCGACCTCGTCGCCCTGTGGCTTATGCCCGCCGCTCAGTTGAAGCTGCACAAGCAGAGGCGCGAGGGGCTTGCCTATTCCCTGGAAGATGAGAGCGGAGTGGGAGGCGCTCCACCTGTAGTTGGCCGTGCCTCCGCTTACGCTTTCGGGTTCGTGGAAGCCCACCGTATGCGGCCCGTCCAGGTTGCCGCCGATGTCCACCAGCAGGGGGCGCGGGCTTTGATACGCCAACAGGAGGGCGAGCAGGCCCAGCCCCAACGCCGTCCACAGCGCCCGTTCGCGAACCGTGTGCAGGGCGAGCCGCCACCATGCCGGGAGCAGCCTGCCTGCGGCGCCCGGCGCTAATCTCATGTAGTTATTCGGCGACCTCAACGGCCCTCCATGCCTCCCGGACCTGCTCGCGGGTTTGGGCAAGCGTGCCTGAGTTGTCTATCACCAGGTCGGCGCGGGCCGCTTTCTCCTCCTGCGGCGACTGAGCGTTGACTCTCATCTCCGCCTCCTCCTGTGGGTAGCCTCTTGCGTGCATAAGGCGGCTTATCTGCTGGTCGCGGCGGCAGGTAACAGCCCACACCGTGTCACAGTTGGCCGCCCAGCCCGACTCGAACAGCTTGATAGCGTCCAACGCCACCACAGGGCAGGGGGCGCTGCGTATCTCCTCGTCCATCTCCCGGCGCACGAGTGGGTGCTCTATATCCTCAAGCCGCCTGAGCCGCTCCGGGTCCGCAAAGACTATCCTGCCCAGGACGCGGCGGTCTATCTCCTCGTCCTCGCCCAGGATGCCCCTGCCGAACTCCTCTACGACGGGGGCATACGCAGGCCCGTCCTTCTTGAGTATAGCGTGGATAAGGGAGTCGGCGTCTATCGTCGAGGCTCCAAGCTGCTGCAACTGCCGCAGAACCGTGCTCTTGCCGCAAGCGATATTGCCGGTGATGCCGATGAGGGTTTTGTGTTGGTAAGGCATGGCACGCTCAGGGAACGGAGAGGCACATCTCCAGCCTGTTACCTCTACGCATACGCTGTTTGCGCCTCCACCTGCTGCCATTCGGCGTAAGCCCGGTCGAGGTCTTCCTCTAGTTGCGCGTAGCGGGTTCCCAATCGGACTATATCTTCGAGGTCGCGCTTTTCGGTGGCGGCGGTGAGGGCCTGTGACACGCGGTTCATTTCTTCTTCAAGCTCCGAAATGCGAGATTCGGCCCGCTCCCGGAGTTTGGCGGCTTTGGCTTGCTCGCGTTGTTGGGCGCGCTCCCGCCGTTGAAGCGACTGGGAGTTCTGCACCTTAGACTTCTGAGTGTCGTCCGCCGGTATTTGGCTGCCCGGCTTGCTTTCTTGTTCGGCAATCATGCCCAGTTGCTCGCGCCTGGCTTTTTCGATCAGATAGTCGGAGTAGTTGCCGTCCCATGCAGTGAGCAGGCCGGCCTCGAACGACCACACTTGCGTCGCCAGGTCGTCAATAAAGGCGCGGTCGTGCGATACGAACAGGATAGTGCCGTCGTAGGTGTTGAGCACGTCGCCCAGGGCTTCCTGGGCATCGAGGTCGAGGTGGTTGGTCGGCTCGTCGAGGATAAGGAAGTTGGCGTCGAGCAGGGTCAGCTTGGTGAGGGCCACCCGGCTCCTTTCGCCGCCGCTCAGGTCGGCCACGCGCTTCTCTATATTGTCGCCCGCAAACAGCATCTTCGCCAGCAGGTCGCGGGCCGCTTCTTCGGTCATATTGCGTACCGAGCGCACCTCGTCAATCACCGTCTTAGAGCCGTCAAGCCCCTCGTGGGTCTGAGAATAGTAGCCGAAGCGCACGTTGTGGCCCAACTCTAAGTGACCACTGAGAGGAGGCAAACTTCCCATGATCGTCTTGAGCAGGGTGGTCTTACCCACACCGTTGGGGCCGATCAGGGCCACCCGTTCGCCCCGCTCGATCTCAAGGTCCGAGCACCGGGCCAACACTTTCGGTTCACCGTGCCCGTTGCGCGGTGGATAGCCGATCTCCAAATCCTCTGCCTCGAACACGCTGCGCCCTGAGCGAATGTGGGCGCGCAACGACAGCCGCAGTTCAGCCTTTTCGCTGGGCCGCTCCAACCGCTCCATGCGCCATAGCCTCTTGCGGCGGCCAATCGCTTGCTTGGTTTTTTGGCTGTCTATGTAGCGGCGAATAAAGTCCTCGGTCTTCGCGATAACCTCTTGCTGCGCCTCGTACTGAGCCACCAGCAGCTCATATCGCTCGGCCTTAAGTTCTAAGTACTTGTCATAGGGGGCGGGGTAGTCCTGCAAGCGGCTGAACGCCTCTTGCTCCCACGCCTCGCGCGCAGTGCCGCTCTTAGAGCGAAACAGCCCCCGTTCGGGCTTGGTAAACTCCATATCGAGGGTGCGGCTGGTGGCCTTGTTGAGGAAGCGCCGGTCGTGGGCGATTGCCAGCAGCGTGCCCCGCCAGCTTGTGAGGAAGCCTTCCAGCCACTCGATTGCGGCGATGTCCAGGTGGTTGGTCGGCTCGTCGAGCAGCAGGATGTCGGGGTCGGAGAGGAGGCAACGGGCGAGGGCTGCGCGGGTGCGCTGGCCGCCGCTCATGGTGTTGAGGGGTTGGGTGTACTGCTCCTCGCTGAAGCCCAGCCCATGTAGCACTTCGTCAATGCGGTGTTCCAGGCTGTAGCCGCCTGCCATCTCGAACTTGTGGGTGGCAGCCTCGTACTCGGCCATGAGGCGGTCCCACTCCGCGCCCTCTACGCCGGCCATGCGCGACTCCAACTCGCGTAGCTTGCTTTGCAGAGCGCGCACCGGGCCTAGAACGTCCAGCATCGAGTTGAACAGGGTTTCGTTGGGAGCGAAGGACAGGTCGGCCTCGGAAGCGAAGGAGGATGCCGCCTCCTGGGGCAGATAGACCAGCCGCGTGCCTCGCGCCTTGACGACCGAGCCGGTGGTGGGTTGGTCAAGGCTGGCGATGATCTTGAGCAGGGTAGACTTGCCCACCCCGTTCGGCCCCACCAGCGCCACCCGTTCCCCGGCGTTGATCGAGAAGCTCACCCCCTCGAACACGGGGTATATGTTGTAAGATTTAGACAGACCGTAGACGGTCAGCACCGCACTAGACATTCAAAAGACCTACTTTTCAAGAGCGTTCACAGCCATTATATCAGGTGCGAGCCAGGGCGGGCAACTTACCCTCCGGGTGGTAAACGTTCAGACTTGGAGTGGGCTAACGGTCTGCAGGGGCAGGTCCCCGTGCCTGCCCTCTATCCCTGCCCCGCAGATCGGAGAATGCCGACCAAGGCAGACACGGGGACCTGCCCCTACAGTCCATTGTCCCGCACCCCTACCCAGAACGCTTACCGCCCGGCTACCTCTCTGTAGACTTGTATAGTCTCCCGGGCACATCGGGGCCAACTGAAGAGGCTGCTTCGGGCGCGACCGGCTTGGCTCAGGTGGGCGGCGAGGCCTGGCTCCTCCAGGATGTGCCGGAAGGCTGCGGCCCAGGCTTGGGGACTGTTTGCGGGCGCGAACAGGGCCGCCTCCCCTGCCACTTCCCTCAGCACGGGCGTATTGCTCGCCACCACAGGCACGCCTGCCGACATCGCTTCTAGAGGCGGCAGGCCAAAGCCTTCATAGCGCGATGGGTAGGCCAACAGGCTTGCGCCTCGTATCAGGCTGTAGAGCTTTTCGCGTTCCACGAAGCCTGGCATGTGCACCCTCGCCCGCACAGGCGGCGGCAGCGCTGCGACCAAAGCTCCGGGTGTGGCTCCCTTCATGCCGGCGGACCCTGTGCCGGTGATTACCAGGCCGATGTCGGGCAGCTTCCCCGCCAGCAGCGCAAACGCCTCGACCGCTACAGGCAAGTTCTTTCGCCGCACCCAGGGGCCTAGCAAGATGATATACCTGCCCTGTTCCGCCTCTACGCCGGGCGAGGCGGGCAGGTTCGGCAGGGGGTCCACGCCCGGATAGACGACCTGCGCTTTCCCGGCAGGCACGTTGAAGAAGTTGTGCAGATCGTTCTTCGTGGTGGCCGAGTCGCACAGTATGGCCTGAGCGCGCCTCAGCACATGCGGCAACAAGGCACGAGTTATCCCCAGCCAGAAGGGGTTGTAATCCGCCGGGTAGCGCATGAAGATAAGGTCATGCACCGTCACGACGAGGCGCCCCGTGCCCCACAGCGGCCCGATATGCGAGGTGGCATGTACAATTTGCGGGCGGAAAGCCGCCAAGCGCAACGGCAGCGCTCCATGGGTGTACAGGGGCCACTCCTGCACAATATCGCTGAGACGCGCCTCTGCCCCTTCCGTACCGCATGCAGACCCGTAGCAGCGGAGCATGATGTTTTGAGCCGGGGCCGTTTCACGTAGGTAGGCCGCCAGGCGGCGAGAGTAGAGGCCCACGCCGGTGCGGTTGACGCCTGCGTAGGTCGTATCGAGGGCCACCCTCAGAGGGTCACGAGGCATGCACCGGCTGCTCGGCGAAGCGATATCCAAGCCCACGCTCGGTGAGAATGTAGGCAGGCTGCTGGGGGTTCTCTTCCAACTTCTCGCGGAGCCGCCGGACGTAGATGCGTAAATAGTCGAGTTCGCCCAGGTACTCCGGCCCCCAGATTTTGGTGAGCAGTTGGTCGTGCAGTAGCACCTGGCCTGCGTTGCGAGTTAGCTGGTAGAGCAGTTTGTACTCGATAGGGGTGAGCTTTAGAGGCTTGCCGTGCCTAGTCACCTGGTGGGTGGTGTAGTTAACGACAAGCGGCCCGGCCTCGAACCGGCCCCCGCCGCTCATCGGAGGCAAGGCTTGCGCCCGTCGCATCACCGCTTTTACCCGCGCCGACAGCTCAAGCGAGCCGAATGGCTTGGTAACGTAGTCGTCCGCACCCAATTCCAGCCCCTTTACTTTGTCTACCTCCTCGCCCCGCGCCGAGATCATCAGCACCGGCACATCCGACTCCTCGCGCATGCGGCGCAGCACCTTGAAGCCGTCCGTATCGGGCAGCGAAATATCGAGCAGCGCCACATCGGGGTTCTCTCGCCGAAACAGTTCGAGGCCGCTGCGCCCGTCCACAGCCGCCACGATCTCGGCTTCGGGCCAATGCACGCTGAAGGAAAGGGTGATCGCCTCCACCACGTCCGGGTCGTCATCTATCAACAGTATCTTCACGCCGTTCTCCCGTCTACTACGTCTATCCTGGTCACTCCTGTGCCGCATAGCCGGCAGCCACCGGCTCATCGCACTCCATCTGCTCGTAAGGGAGCGTGAAGAAGAACAGGCTGCCGTGCCCCTGACGGCTTTGCACACCTATCGTGCCGCCGTGCAGTTCAACTATCGAGCGTGCGATTGCCAGCCCCAGGCCGATGCTCTCGGTGCGTGTGCCCTGGCCCTGGCCCTCCTGCGCGCCGTCGGCCGGCACCGTATAGAACTTCTCAAACACCCTGGCGTGCTCTTGCCTTGCCAGCCCCGGGCCCTCATCGCGCACGAACACTTGCACCCCATCGCCCCTGGGGGTTGCGCCCATCGTGATGACGCTCCCCGGCGGGGCGTACTTGTTGGCGTTGGAAATAAGATTGATAAGCACCTGCTCGATACGCCTGCGATCGGCCTGCACAATCAAGCTCCTCCACCGAGTAGAGGCGGCCGGCGGCAGATCGAGGAGCAGTTTTTGCGGGCGAGCCTCAAGCAAGGGGGCTACCTGGCCCGCCATGTCCGTTATCACGGCGCCCAGGTTTACCTGCTGCATCTGCAAAGAAACGCGACCGGCGCGCAGCCTCGCCATGTCGAGCAGTTCGTTTACCAACCCGATTAGACGGTCGGTGCTGCGCTCTATGTTCTGCACCAGCCGGGCCTGAGTGCCGGTTGTGGCCCCGGCAGTGGGGGACATATCGCCCAGGGCGCCCACGCAAGTTTTGATCGAGGTGAGGGGTGTGCGTAGCTCGTGCGACACCATCGAAAGCAGGTCGCGCTCCAGCTTTTCGCGTTCCTCGGAGCGCACCGCCTTGTCGCGCTCCATCTCGTACAGGCGAGCCAGCCGCACAGCTACCGCCATCTGGCTGCCGATGGCGGTTAGCAGGGTGATCTCAGCCTGGCTGAACGGCCTGCTGTCGTACTTTCCCACGAACAACGCGCCTATCACCCCGCCCTGCACGCCCTGCATCAGGAAGGGCACGCAGGCCACCGTACACAAACTTTGCCCCGCTCTCTCCAACCCCGGATAGAAGGGCTTGCTTCTATCGGACTGCCTCTCCTCGTCCAGGCCGCCGGTAACGACAGGCGCACCCAGGGCGACGGCCCTACTGAGCAACTCTTCTTCCGCGTGAGATAGGTGTGGCGGGTCGGGTTCCTGTCCGGCCACAAGCAGCATTTCCCCGTCTAGAGGGCGGCTCTCGACAAGTTGGCCGGAGGCGTTGGGCGCAGCCACCTGTTCGCTGAACAGCACCGCCAGCCCGCTATCGGCCCCTATTGCCTCGCTCGACACGGAGGCGACAGTACGCATTACTTTTTCAAGGTCGGGCGAGGCCGACAGCACCGTGTTGATGAGCGAGTTGAGCAGGCGCAACTGGTTGGCCGACTGCTTCTCAAGCTGCACGCGCTGGGCTTCCACCCTGAAAGCGTTTTTCAGGGCGACTGCGGTCAGCACCACCATACACAGGGAAGTGATCTCCACCACCAGCACAGGCAGCTTGGCGGCGCCCAGTTCCGAACGGCTGGCGACACTCAAGGCTGTATACACGGCGGCGCACAGGGCCACCAGCAGCATCGAGCGCCGCAGGCCCACCCGTAGGGCCGCGCCGATGCCCAGGGCATAGTAGAGGATGATGAAGGGGCTGAGGAAGCCTCCTGTGAGCAGCACCGCTACGGTAGCCACCGACCAGTCGAGCAGGAACAGCGGGAAAGTAGGCGGGCGGCGCAGAGGTACGCCCAGGGCGGTGATAACCAGCAGGTTGTACAGCACCAGCCCGAACGCTATACCCACAGGGTCGGCGAGGTCGCCCACCCCCAGCCGTGCACCGGCTACCCTGCCGTAGCCGAGCAAACTGAGCGCCACTACGGTCGCCACGCCGAAGCCGCGAATTGCGGCATCGAGGCCGTCTATACTGAGTACGCCGTCGCGCTCGATGAGGCGGCTGCTGGCCTGCGCTATCAACCCGCCGGCGTGCCTCCGACCTTTACTTTCTCCCGCTTGTAGCTTCAGTTTTGTTGCAGCTTTCGTGACTCTCATAAAGGCCCAGCTTTCCTGACTATACTGCCCACTCTATATTATAGCCGAAAAGCGGGCGAGCAGAGGTCCAGGCGAGAAAGAAGCCTATCGTGCGTCGCATAAGCCGCACGATAGGCTTCTTTCTCGTCCTATTCAACTGTCTATGTACGGGCTAGATGAACAGGGGAGCCAGCACCAGCGTAATCGTTGAGAGAAGCTTAATAAGCACGTGGAGCGAAGGGCCGGCGGTGTCCTTGAAAGGGTCGCCTACGGTATCACCCACCACAGATGCTTTGTGGGCCTCGGTGCCTTTGCCCAGGACATTGCCTTCCGCATCGGTCAGGCCGCCCGACTCGATGAACTTCTTGGCGTTATCCCACGCGCCGCCACCGTTGTTGAGCACGTTTGCCAGGAGCACGCCCACGATAGTACCGACCATCAGCAGGGCGCCGGCGGCCTCCCAGCGCAGCACCAGGCCCACGATTACGGGCGTGGCGACCGCCAGGATGCCGGGGGCGATCATCTCGCGGAGGGCGGCGCGGGCCGAGATGTCAACCGCGCGAGCGTAGTCGGGGCGGGAAGTGCCCAGCATGATGCCGGGGTCGGCGCGGAACTGGCGGCGCACCTCCTCGATCATCTGCCCGGCGGCGCGTCCCACTGCGCGGATAGCCAGCGACGAGAAGAAGAAGACCAACATCGCCCCCAGCAGCCCTCCGATAAACACTTCTATCTGCGCCAGGTTGATGGGCGGCGCGCCTCCTATCACCGTGCCGTTCGGGCCGGGCTGCGTGCCCACAAGGGGGATCTTTACGCCTGTTTTTCCCTCTGCTATCTGGCGCACCTTGTCTAGGTAAGCCGAGAAGAGCAAGAAGGCGGCCAGGGCAGCCGAACCTACCGCGTAGCCCTTTGTGAGAGCCTTAGTGGTGTTGCCCACCGCGTCGAGGCCGTCGGTGATGTTGCGAACGCTGGCCGCCTGGTGCGACATCTCGGCGATGCCGCCGGCGTTGTCGGTGATCGGGCCAAATGTATCCATCGCCAGGATGTAGGCGCACGACATCAGCATGCCCATTGTGGCGACTGCGGTGCCGAAGATGCCGGAGGCCAGGCCGGTGTCCACCGAGAAGGTAGTGCCGAGGCCGGGGACTTTGATAGCCACCGCGAACTGGTCGGAGGGGTTGCCCAGTTTACCCAGGAAGTAGGACGCGCCCAGGGCTACGGCAATGGTGAGGGCAGGCAGCAGAGTCGTCTCAAAGCCTACCGCTATGCCGGATATAATCGTTGTGGCTGGGCCGGTCTTGGCGGCCTCGGCGATCTCTCTCACCGGTCTCCAGGAGCCTGCGGTGTAGTACTGGGTGATGTAGACAAAGGCGATTGAGGTGGCGATACCGACCAGCCCGGCCAGGCCGAACCACAGGCCCGATGTGCCGCCGGCCCCACCAAACGCCTGTTCGGGCAGCACCAGGAAGCTCACACCCATCATGGCGACCGCCGACAGGATAGCCACGATAAAGTAGCCGCCGTTCAGGGCAGCCAGGGCCGCTTTGTCGGTTACGTCGCCACCGCTACGACCGCTGACGCGAGCGGCCAGGATACCGATCAAGCAGGCGATTAGGCCGAAGGCGCGCACGATCAGGGGGAAGAGTATCCAGGCCAGGTTGGTGCGCCCGGTCACTTCAAAGAGAGCCACGCCCAGGATCATCGCGCCGATATTCTCGGCGGCTGTCGACTCGAACAGGTCGGCGCCGCGTCCCGCGCAGTCGCCCACGTTGTCGCCCACGAGGTCGGCGATAACGGCGGGGTTGCGAGGGTCGTCTTCGGGGATACCGGCCTCAACCTTGCCCACGAGGTCGGCTCCCACGTCGGCGGCCTTTGTGTAGATGCCGCCGCCAAGCTGGGCGAACAGCGCCACGAACGATGCGCCGAAGCCGAATCCCACGATGAGGAACGGAGCCTGCGCGCTGCCGTCTGCCCCGCCTCCGGCGATGAGCGAGTACGCCTCATAGATGATATACACGCCCAGCAGCGAAAGCGCCACTACCAGGAAGCCCGACACGGCCCCGCCGCGCAAGGCCACCGTCAGGGCTTCGCCGAGCGAGCGGCGGGCGGCGGCGGCGGTGCGAACGTTGGCGCGCACGGCCACGTACATGCCGATGTAGCCTGAGATGCCGGAGCAGGCCGCCCCCAGCAGGAACGACACGCCCGTCAGGATGCCCAGTGTGGTCTGGCTGACGCTGGTGCCGGCGTTGCTCTGCGGAATGTAAGCCAGCAAGATGCCCACCAGCACAGCCGTGATCGATGCCAGCACCGCTATCGTGGTGTACTGGCGTCTGAGGAAAGCCAGCGCTCCCTCGAAGATGATGCCGGCGATCTCCTGCATCTCCGGCGTGCCGGTGTCCCGGCTCAATACATCCCTCGCCAGGTAGATAGCGAACCCAATCGCTATCAGACCCGCGATGGGCACAAACAGGGTCAACAAGTCAACAATATTCATTCCCTCTCCTCCAATGATGTAGATATATTGCCGGGCGGCGCGGCCCCGTTGCCGCACCGAAAGGGTTGCACAACCGGCTGTTACAGCGCTTTTGTGCCCCGTCGCACTTAGATGCCCGGCCACGAATCACGCAACCGGGCAACAACGTGCGAATTGTAGCATATTTGGGGTGCAGGTGCAATTCGCACTTGCTGTGTAAGTGTTCACACTTGGGGTACAGGAAGTTGGCATCTCGGCATATCGAGGCCCACCCCATGCCTCCCTCCCGCACGCGGGATGGGGCTTTTACTTAAAAGGAGCAGGCAGGGGTGTCCCCTGCCACCCCGTCATGGGGCTTCGCCCCCTGCACCCCCGCTCTGCTCTACCTCAACTCTGACCTCTTACAAGCTGGGTTATGTTTGCGCCACACGTCCTCTGGCCCATTCGCGGTTTTCCCACACTACCAGCAGCATCGAGGCGTTGAAGATGGACGAGTAGGTTCCAGACAGGATGCCGATGAGCAGGGCCAGCACGAAGTTGCGTATGCTGGAGCCGCCGAATAGATACAGGGCGAACAGGGTGAGCAGCACTGTGATAGAGGTGTTGATCGAGCGGGCCAGCGTTTGCACAAGCGAGTAGTTCACCACGTCGGCGAACCGCTCGAAGCGCCGCTTGAGAATGTTCTCGCGCACCCGGTCGAACACCACAATCGTATCGTGTACAGAGAAACCGATCACAGTGAGCATGGCGGTGATAAACAGGGCGTCCACCTCCACACCGAAGGCAAAGCCCAGGATGGCGAACACGCCTACCACCACCAATACGTCGTGCAGCAGCGCGACGATGGCGCACACGCCGTAGCGGAAGGCATTAGGCACTTTGCGGAACACCAGCGTCAGGTAGACCAGGATGGCCGCCGACGCCGCCAGGATAGCCAGGAACGCCCGCCCAATCAGTTCTTGCCCCACTGTAGGGCCGACGGTGCGGTAGTCTATTTCATCGTCGGGCAGGATACTGCGGCGGACCACAGTCTTTGTGCCTGCGCCCGCTCCGCCCGTAGCGCCTGCAGCGCCCGTAGTGCCCGTCGTAGTGCCGGTGACGGTGATGCCTGCGGTGCTAGTCAATTCGGGTGTTACCGTGCCGGTGATGCCGGCGGTGCCGGTAATCGTCTGGGTCTCGGTGATCAAGCGCCCGGCCACCAGCGCACCGCCCTGCCTACCAGGATCGGTCATCTCATTCTCGATGCGGGCCTTTTCCTCGGTGGTTATCTGGCCCGGAATGTCCATGATAACAGTATTGGTGATCACGTCGTTGCGCGTCAAAATCCCGCCCTTGACCAGCGAGCCGCCGTGCCCCAGGTCGCTCAGGGCATTTCTAAAAGCCTCCGTGTCACTTTCGCGGGCGGCAAGGGGCTTGACCTCCCAGCGCGTGCCGCCGGTGAAGTCTATGCCGGGCTTCAGTCCGCCCAGCAGGATAGCTATTGTGCCCGGCAGGATGATGAGCAGGGATAC
>JBBSIX010000013.1:0-21903 GCA_038231875.1 Chloroflexia bacterium
CACTGCGGTGGCCTACTTCTGCCTGACGCCCTAGAAGGGGACAAGGGAAGCAGAATCGAAAAGAGGGGCGGCATAAGCCGCCCCTCTTGTCTGCCGGCATTTTTATCTCTTTTTACCGTTGAGAGCGAGCGGAGCCATGTGCGGCATGTTACAATCCGGTGTCATGAACAGAGCTTCTCACCTGGGGAAAAAGATTGGCTGCATGTGTGCTTGCGCCGCCATGCGGGGAATTGCCCTTGCGGGTTTGTTGCTTGCGCCGGCAGCATGCGGCCCCACCATTGCAGTGCCCCCCACACCCACCAGAGATGCCTCGGCTATCATGGTGGCACAAAACCACCTGCACGGCGAGGGGGCCGCCGGTGGGCTGCGCCTGTTTACCAAATACGGCGGCCCCTTGACTGTGGCCGTAGGCGAGCAGCCGGCGAAGCCCCTGCCCTCCCAGCCCTTCACAATCACCTACAGCTTGAAAAGCAGCGCAGGCAGTCCCATCAACCAGGATGGGTTGAAGGTCACGCACCAGCGCCTGATGCACCTGATCCTGGTGAGCGCGGACCTTGAGTATTTTTCGCACATCCACCCTTTGCCCGTGGGCAGCGGCCTGTACAGCGTGGAGAGCCTTGTGCCCAGGCCCGGCACCTACTTGCTGTTCAACGAGTTCGTCACCGCCTTGGGCGTTACCCAGGTGGAGCGTAACCTGTTCAGCACGACGGGCGCACCCCCCGACACCTCGGCAGAGTTGACCCCCGACCTGGGCGTGCCGCACAGCGTGGACGGATTAAGGGTGGTGTTGACCTCGAATACAGTGAAGCTGCGCCGGCGCGCTCCGGTTGTGTTCACTTTGGAGGTAAGCAAAGACGGAGAGCCGGTGACGGAGATGGAGCCTTTCCTGGGCGCGCCTTGCCACGTAGCCATCATCAGCGCCGACACCAAGCAGTTCACCCACACTCACGGCGACGTGCCGGGCGGGGCCATGTCGCCCGTCATGGCCGGCATGGACATGAGCAAGGTGGGTGACATGCCCGTGCCCGCCTACTTCGGCCCCAAGCTTCAGTTCACCCACACATTCGCGCAGCCCGGCCTTTATCGCGTCTGGGTGCAGTTCGGCTACCGGGGCGCGGTGGAGACGGCAGCCTACAACATGCAGGTGGAGAAGTAGCGGAGGGGCGGCAACTAGCTGGGTTGGATGCCGCCTCTTATGCCGCCTTTTTGCCGGGGAGTGGGCACGACGGCCCGGTTCGGCGGGGAAGGTTGGCCGTCGGTGCCTGTTTCGGAGGCCGGTTCGGAGATACTGGGGATGGGGCGCAGGGCTACCCTCAACACTTCGTCCAGATGCTCGACCGGCACCGTCTCCAATTGGCGCAGCACTTTGGGCGGTATCTCCCGTAGGTCCTTTTCGTTCTTAGCGGGCAGTATGAAAGTAGAGATACCCGCACGGTGGGCCGCCAGTATCTTCTCCTTGAGGCCGCCGATAGGCAGCACCCGCCCTCTCAAGGTGATCTCGCCGGTCATCGCCACCTCGCGGCGCACCTTGCGCCCGGTGAAGGCCGACACCAGGGCCGTCGCCATCGTCACGCCCGCAGAGGGGCCGTCTTTGGGGATAGCGCCCGCCGGCACGTGAATATGCACATCGGTTTTCTCAAAGCGACCGGGGTCTATACCCAGCTGCCTGGCGCGGGAGCGTGCGTAAGAGAGCGCAGCCTGGGCCGATTCCTTCATCACGTCGCCGAGTTGCCCGGTGAGCATCAGGTTGCCCTTGCCCTCCATGAGCGTAATCTCCACGCTGATGGTATCGCCGCCCGCAGGGCTCCACGACACACCCGTTGCCACGCCCGCTTCGTCTTCCTCCTCGGCCACGCCGTAGGTGAAGCGGGCCGGGCCTAGATAGGTCTCCAGGTCGCGCTCTCGCACTATGCGGGCGCGGGGCCTCCTCCCACCGACGGTTTGCAGAGCAGGCGGCGGGGCCATATCCGACACGGCATCCTGCTCGGACGCGGCCTCCAATGCCTCAATCGCCGCTACTTCGGCCTCCAGTTCCTCCTTTAGTTCGCCCGGCAACACTCCCTCCAACTGGAGGGCGTTGAGCGGCTCGGTAGGCAACTCGCCGAGGGCAACAGGCGTGCCCATCACAGCAGCCTCGGCAGGGGTCTCCGGTTCGGGGGTAGGGGGCATCGCCTCGGCTACCCGCTTGGCGACCTTGCGGCAAATACTGCCTATCTCCCGCTCCAAGTTACGCACGCCGGCCTCGTGTGTGTACTCTCGTATCAGGCGGCGCAGCGCTCCGTCGGCGATCTTGATGTTGGCGGAAGTAAGCCCGTGCTCGTCTATCTGCCTGGGCACAAGAAACTGGCGGGCGATATGATACTTCTCGTCCTCGATATAGCCGGGCAGTTCGATTACTTCCATACGGTCGAGCAGCGCAGGCGGTATCGGGTCGAGCAGGTTGGCGGTGGTGATGAACATCACCTTAGACAGGTTGTAAGGCACATCGAGGTAGTGGTCGGAGAACTGGTTGTTCTGCTCAGGGTCGAGCACCTCAAGGAGGGCCGCCGAGGGGTCTCCCCGGAAGTCGGCCCCCAACTTGTCTATCTCGTCCATCATAAAGACCGGGTTGACGGTTCCCGCCGTCTTCATCGTCTGGAGGATGCGTCCGGGAAGCGCACCGATATAGGTGCGGCGGTGGCCCCTGATCTCGGCTTCGTCGCGCACGCCGCCCAGCGACACGCGCACGAACCGCCTACCCAACGCCTCTGCGATAGACCGGCCCAGTGAGGTCTTGCCCACACCGGGAGGGCCGACAAAGCAGAGTATGGGCGAGCGCATCTTGCCCTGTGCCAGCTTACGCACGGCCATATACTCCAATATGCGCTCTTTTACTTTGGGCAGCCCGTAGTGGTTGGCGTCGAGCACCTCGGCTGCGGCCTTGATGTCCAGGTGGTCAGACGTTTGGTTGGCCCAAGGTAGGGCAATCAGCCAATCGAGATAGGTACGTATCACGCCCACTTCGGGCATACCCACCGGCATCGCCTGCATCCGCTCAAGCTCTTCAATAGCCTTTTTCAGCACCTCTTCGGGCATACCCGCCGCCTCGATACGGGTCCGCAGGTCGTTGGCTTCGCGGGTGGTGGGGTCGAAATCGCCAAGCTCCTGAGCGATGGCCTTCATCTGCTCGCGCAGGTAGAACTCGCGCTGGCTCTTGTCCACCTCGTTCTGCACGCGGTCCTGTATGCGGTTCTCCAGGTCGAGCACGTCAAGCTCTTTTGCCAGCATAATGCTGACCGCTTGCAGCCGTTCTACGGGGTCCACCGTCCCCAGTACCCTTTGGCGGTCTTCCTGGTCGAGGGTGACGGTGGAGGCGATCAGGTCGGCCAGCCAGCCCGGTTCGTCCACGTTCATGGCGGCCACATACGACTCCTCGGACAGGTTGCGCGACAGCTTGACCGTCTTTTCAAACAGGGCCAACACCGCACGCATAAGAGCCTCTGTGCCGGCGACCTTGCCCTCGGCATCTTCGAGAGCCTCGCCCTGCACCCTGATGTACGGTTCCAGGCGCAGGTAGTCGAGCACGCGCACGCGCCGTTGCCCCTGCACAAGGATAGACACCGTGCCGTCGGGCATCTTCAGTGAGCGGCCAATGATCAGCTCCACGCCCATCGTGTACAGGTCGTCCGGCCCAACTTCTTCTTCCTCCGGGTTGTGCTGGGTCACGGCGACGATGGTGCGGTTGCCTTTGAGGGCCGCCTCGATAGCCCGGATGGACTTCTCGCGCCCCACAAATAGGGAAGTCACCATGTGCGGGAAGATGACCATATCGCGCAAAGGCAAAAGGGGCAGCTTGACGGGAGCGACACGTGGCTCTCCACCCTCGACCTTATCCTCCGCTCCTGCCTTGCGGGGCGCGCGCCTCTTGCCGGGCGTCTTGCCGGCGGCGTCGGCGGCTTTCTCAACCGGCTCGACCTCCTCTGCGGCGGCTTGAATCTGCGCCTTAGTCCTGCGTTTGGGCCGGGGCGGTTCTACGGGTTCCATTTCCTCGCCGGCCTCGCTCAACTCATAGTTGTCATCATCGAGGCCGAAGTGGTCGTGGCCGTTGCCGTTGGGCTTGGCGCCGTCCAGGTCGTCAAAAGTATCTGTAGCCGGGTTCTGTTTCTTCTTGGGCATGTGTAGTCCTCTCCAGGTGTCCTTTTAATTGTACGACATGGGTCATGCTGTGGCAAGTAAGCGTTCGGGGGTAAGCGGTCAGATTTGGGGTACAGGGGCCTGAATTGGCCCCTACAGACCGTTGTCCCACCCTTAATCTGACCGTTTACGTTCGGGCTCCTACAGTTCATCCTTCACGATTCCTCCACCCCATGTCCGACCCCTTACAGCCACACTCCACATTCGCTCTCCACATGTTCAGTGTGGTACAATTAGAGTGTGCCGAACGGCACATCCGTTCGCAATTCATGCGGAGTCGGACACTGTGCTGTGGCTATGTTGTGTCTGCTCACTCAGCCCCAAGATAGGAGTTGGCTTTCTTAATCATGTACGTAATGCGCTTTACCGTAATCAGCCCCCAAAATACCGTCAGCTTTGTGGCGCCATGCAACGCGCTCAAGGCGTTGGTGGCCGCCTGTAGCAAAGCGCCTACCACTCTGGAAGCGCTGCTGGACGCCTCTACACACTACGACAACGAGCTCAAGGAGTTCGTGCTGAACGGCCTCGCCGTGTTCGACGAGCACAACAGCGCCGGCAACCTTGAGCAGATACACGGCGCTCTGGATCATGCCCAGGAGCAGCATGCACAGTTCAGCCTGCCGGCCTTCCGCGTGGTGGACGAGGCGACCCGCCAGGCCAGCCTGGAGCCGGTGCAGGCAGGGCTGGTTATTTTTAATGTCCGCGACCGCCGCATCGTGCAGGTCCACAATACCTACGCCGATGTAAAGCGGCAAGACCGAGGCCGTATTCACGTGGGCGGCGAACCCACCGGCCAACTGTACCACTATAAACTGCCGATAGACTGGCAAATCGTGCCGTAGGAGGGCTGAACGATGCGCGTTGTGCCGTGTGGGGCGGGGCGCACATCGTTCACTACTAAAGATTGATACCTATCCGCTTATCTCTACGCAATTTTATGTGCTATCGTGACACCCCGGAGGTGCTTGACCTCGAAGGCGTGCATCTCGCATGCCTGGCGGGCGAAAACGGCGCCGGCAAGTCGGCCCTGTTGGAGGCGATGACCTGGTCGCTGTGGGGCCGCGCCCGCGACCGAGCGCTCGACGACGAGCTTATCAGCAAAGGCGCCGTTGAAATGGAGGTGGACTTCTATTTCGCCCTGGGTGAGGAGCACTACCGGGTGATCCGCAAGCGCATCCGCAAAGGCAACAGCGGCACCACTATGCTCGACATCATGGTGAGCAACAGCGGCGAAGAAGATAGCTGGAAAACTATCTCAGGCGCCACCGTGCGCGAAAGCCAGGCGCGCATCAGCAGTTTGCTCAAGCTCGATTACGAAACGTTCATCAACTCGGCCTTCATTTTGCAGGGTCGCGCCGACGAGTTCACGGTGAAGAACCCCGCAGACCGCAAGCGGATTCTGGCAGACATCCTGGGCCTTGAGCAGTACGACCGCCTGGAAGATGCCGCTAAAGAAGTGGTCCGCGAACGCAAAGCCCTCATAACCGAACTGGAAAATGTTATCAAGAGGATAGACCTCCAACTGCTGCAACGCCCCAGCTACACGGAGGAACTAGCCCAGGTGGAGGAGCAACTTTTCCAGGCGCAGAGCGGATTGGCTCAGGCCAGGGCCGAACTTGCCGAGTTGCTGGCGCAACGCCAGAGTCTGGAGCACAACCGCGTGCGCGTAGCCGAATTGCAGGAGCGTCAGCGCAAACGCGAGACGAACATGCTGGCGGCCAAAGCGCGCCTGGACAACAACGGCCGGCGCAAAGGCGAACTGGAAGCTCTGCTCCTTCAGCGTGAGGAAATCGAGGTGGGGCACGCTGAATGGAGGAGGGTACAGGACGAGGAGCGCCGCCTGACCGGGTCGCTGGCAATCGTGCGCCGGTTGGAGAACGAGCAGGCCGGACTTGAGAGGAATATAGACGCAGAACGGGTGCGCCTCGACACCACAGCCGCGCAGCACAGGGAGAATATCCGCAAGTTGGGGAGCAACCTGGCCGGGCGGGGGGTGCTCGACAGCCAACTGGCCGAAGCGCTGGACAAGATGCGCGCGCTTGAGCAGTTGCAGGCCCGGCACGAAGACACCCGTTGCCGGCGTGAGAACCTCGATGTACAGATGCAAACCCTCACACGCGAGCTAAAGTCGTGCAAGGACGAGGGGCAGCAACTGCGCCAAAAGCTCAACATGATCATGGCGACGCACGCCGAGGGGAAAGGTCACGCGGGGTGCCCGCTCTGCGGCACAGACCTCAGCGCCGAAGCTCTGAGCCGCGTGCAAAGCTCCTACAACACCGACATCGTGGAGAAGCGTCAGGAGTACGAGCGAAAGAACCGCGAGCTTGAGGAACTCAACCGCCAAATAGTAGCTGCTCAACGCCGCCTCGATCAGGAGCGGGACGAACTAAAGCCTCTGGAGATGTACCGCCAGCGCGAGGCGAACATCAGGGCCAAGATCGCGAGCCTCGACCAGGACGAGCAGCAGTTGGCTAAGGAGGAAAGCGATCTTGTGGGGGTACGCACCCGCCTCGAAGAAGGCGAGTACGCACATGAGGCTCGCGCCGCTTTGCTAGACTTACAGGCCCAGAAGCGTAGCCTCGCCTACGATGAGGAGCAGCATACTGCTCTGAGCCGCCGCATTGCCGAGATGCGCCCGAAAGAGTACGACGTGCTCTTTCACAAGCTGCAAGGGGCAGGGCCAATGCTTGCAGAAGTCAACAGCAGCATTGAGGACGATACCCTTCACCTTGAGGCCTGGACTGCGGAACGGGCGGTTGACGCCGAGGAGATAGGGCAGATACTCCCTCAACTGGGGCATCTGCAAATAGTAGTGCAGCAACTCCGAGAAAAGGAGAGCGAGGAGCAAAAATTGGCCCAGGCGCATGCCGACCTGAGCGAGAGGCGCGGCGGCTTGCGGCACAAGTTGCAGCACTGCGAGCAGTTGCAGGAGGAGAAGGACCGGCACACAGCCGACTACTCTCTGGCGGTGGAGGAAAAGGTGATCTACGATGACCTGGCGACGGCCTTCGGCAAGAAAGGCATCCAGGCTATGATCATCGAGAATATCATCCCCGAACTGGAGGACGAGGCCAACAAATTGCTCGACAAGATGACCGATGGCCGCATGACTGTGCAGTTCGCCACTCAGCGCGATGCAAAGTCGGGCAAGAACGTGATCGAAACGCTTGACATAAATATTTCGGACGACCTCGGCATGCGCGCCTACGAGATGTACAGCGGTGGAGAGGCGTTCCGGGTGAACCTGGCGGTACGCATCGCACTCAGCAAGCTGCTGGCGCGCAGAGCAGGCACACAGTTGCAGACGCTGGTGATAGACGAAGGTTTCGGCAGCCAGGACGGGCAGGGCCGCGAAAAGCTGGTGGCGGCCATACGCTCAATACAGGGCGACTTCAAACGCATCCTGGTGATCACTCACATAGAGGAGCTAAAAGACGAGTTCCCGGTGCGTATAAATATAATCAAGACCGGTATGGGCTCTAAAATCATGATGGCCGAAGATGCGGCCTAGCCTGAGCAGGGTGTATAGCGCCAAGTCAGGTCTTCCGGCATTAGTTCTCCGACAAGAGGCGGAAACACGAAGATGCGAAGGCGCGAAGACACGAAGGTTTTTATGGTTTCCCTCACATACCAACTGCGTCTTCCCCTATGCCGGCTACTCTTGCGACCATTCTTGGCTGGCCTCTGAACAACAAAAACCTTCGTGTCTTCGCGCCTCCGCATCTTCGTGTTTCCGCCTCAAAGTGCGTCTTTGCATTTCCGTCTCAAAGTGCGCATGCAACCTCACGTGAAGTCTGGCGGCTCCCCTGCAGAGATCCTCATGTGCGGACCAATATCCTATGCGGAGTAGGACTATATGCCTCTTAGCGCGAGCCTCCGTCGCCGCTATAATGCATGAGAAGTAGGTGTCCGTGCCTGCCATGATCGGCACAACGTATCGTGCCAATTCATAACTCATAGGAGCGCCCCTTTTGTTTGGCTCTCAACCTGCAAATAGCTCAAGCCCACAGCAAGGACAAGCCGACAACGGTATCGCTGTTGACGCCAACGGCAACGCCGGCAACAACACACAGTCCTCATTGCGTAGGCTGGCTTGGACCACTGCCGACTCTACGCCCCTGGAGCCGGATAAAGGCGGGCAGGTAGCCAACAACGTTAACCCAGACACCGGCAGTTACGGCGATCCCTCGGACGCCGGCATCTTCTCCATAGGGGCTGGGCTGATGCCCGAAGAAATACCCGGCTTCCCCTACCCCGAAGCCCCCGAAGGCCCTCACAAGCCGCAGCAACAATCACAGCCGCAACCACAGCCGCAACCACAGCCGCAACCACAACAGCCCATCCAAACCCAGCCTGCCCGCCCCAGCGTACCCACGCAACCTAATCTCCAATCGAGTCATGAGCGGGACGAGGGCCGGAATAGCGGCCAAAGTGGGGGCCGCATCGGGAATGGACCTGCTACCCAGCCGCAACTGCCCGTCAACGCTCTGAACAACCTGGCCGGCATGAATACCGCCACCGTTACAGGGCGGCTTACGCCCGGCATGGCGGCCGGCCTGGGATACGGCGACAAGCTGCAAACCGGCTACCTCGACCCTCTGGAGACGATGTTCCCCGAACCGCGCAGCATCGAGGAGACCGGCATCAATCAGGGCTTGATTGCCGATCTTGTGCTCAAGACGATGTATTTTACCTCCTACCTGAGCGGCCAGGAGATTTCCAACGAACTGCGCCTGCCCTTCTATGGGGTGATTGACTATATAGTCACCCTGATGAAAAAGGAGCAACTTTGCGAGGTAAGCGGCACAGCCGGCCTGGGTGAAGCGGGCTACCAATATGTGTTGACCCTCAAAGGGATGGAGCGCGCCCACCAGGTGCTTGCACGCTCCAGCTACGTCGGACCGTGCCCTGTGCCCCTGCAACGCTATATTGACGCGCTCAAGGCCCAGACCCGCATGAAGCCTACCATCAACCGCGAAGTTGTGGAAAAAGCGCTGCGGGGCATGATCATCAGCGAGGAATTGATAGACCAGGTAGGCGCGTCGGCCAACGCAGGCAAGTCGCTCTTTCTGTTCGGCGCGCCCGGCAACGGCAAAACCCTGCTGGCCGAGCGCATAGCCACCATGTTGGGCGGCTATATGGCTATCCCCTATGGGCTGGAAGCCGACGGCCAGATCATCCAGCTGTTCGACCTCAACAGCCACCGCCCATTCGTGCCCGCCGGCGTAAGCGAGAGCGACCTGGCGCGCGCCGAGTTCAGCGACAGGCGTTGGGTGCGCGTGCATCGTCCGGTAGTGGTGGTGGGCGGCGAGTTGACGATGGCCTCACTCGACCTGATTTACAACGAAATGGCAGGCTTCTACGAGGCCCCTTTCCAACTGAAGGCCAACGGCGGCCTGTTCCTCATAGACGACTTTGGCCGCCAACAGGTGTCGCCCCAGGCCCTACTCAACCGCTGGATCGTGCCTTTGGAGAAAAGCATAGACTTTCTGACGCTCAAGACAGGCAAGAAACTACAAATCCCCTTCGAGCTTTTCCTGGTGCTCTCCACCAACTTGCAGCCCGAAGACCTGATAGACGACGCTTTCCTGCGGCGCATCCAGAACAAGTTGAACGTGCCCGATCCTACCGCCCAGCAGTTCTACGAGATATTCGCCGCACAGTGCAAGGCGATGGGTGTGCCTTTCGACCAGAAAGGCTTCACCTATCTGGTGACTAAGCACTACATCGCTATGAAGCGCCCGTTCCGCGCCAGCCAACCCCGCGACCTGCTGCGCCAGCTGACCGGCATCGCCCGCTATCGCAACACGCCGCCCGAAATGTCGCCACAACTGCTCGACGCCGCCTGCGGAACCTATTTTGTCAACGCGAAGAAAGAATAGAGGATACCATGTACGAAAGAACAGACGAAAACGGCAAAGTGTTCACGCCACGAGTGCGTACCTCACACGTGGAGGTAGAGATCATCACGATACAGGGCCTGGTGCATGGCTACGTTCACCTTAAGCCCGAAAAGCGGGTGAAAGATGAACTGAACAACACCCAGGAGCCGTTCCTGGCCGTCACCGACGCCGTGCTGCGAACCGACGCCGCTAGCCCGCCCCGCGAGGTGGGGTTCCTGGCCGTCAACAAGCGCCACATCGTGAGCGTGGTGCCGATTGATGAGCCGAATTACCGGGCAGGCGAGTAGCTGCTAAGCCATATTTTAGCTAATTACGAGGGGATACGAGAATGCCGATACAGCCGTTAAGCGCTGGGCCTACACAGACCAATCAGAATCAAACACAAGCGGGCACGCCTGTTGCCGGGCACAACGATCAGGGCAGGCACGGGGACCTGCCCCTACAGCACGTGCAAGCGCATGGCCCCGGCATACCCCAGTACGCGAACGGCAACGGACACCCGCCGGGGGCGCAGCCTTTGCAGACCACCTACCCCGCGCCTCAACAAGCGGCCACAGGCCAACTGAACACCGGACAACTGGGTGCGAACCTGGGCGCTAGTAACCTGACCGTCAATCCGGCCAACAACCATTGGTCGCAGGGGCAGAGCGGATTGCAGGCTCCGCCTCATCTTGTGCAGGCCCTGGTGGGGCGCATACTATCGAGCTTTCCGCAGAATATGGTGCTGGAGCGCAAGCCGGAGATCGAGCAGATGCTGGCCGGGCGCTTCATGGCGGCCTTGTCGCAGGTGCCGGGTGCGATGCCCCCCGGCGGGCAGGAGATACTGTTCAAGGCAATCACCGACGAGATACTGGGCTTTGGCCCGCTCGAGCCGTTGCTGGAAGACCCCAGCATCAGCGAGATCATGGTGAACGGCCCCGAACAGGTGTGGATCGAGCGTAAGGGACAACTGATGGAGAGCGGCATCACTTTTATTGACGACGACCATGTGATGCGGATCGCCCAGCGCATTGTGGCCCCGCTAGGCCGCCGCATAGACCGCAAGTGGCCGATGGTGGACGCCCGCCTGCCCGACGGCTCCCGCGTGAACATCATCGGCCCGCCCTGCGCCCTGGCCGGCACTACCATCACCATACGCAAGTTCTTCAAAACGCCTCTGACCGTCTCGGATCTTATCAACTTCGGCACAATAAACGAGCAGATGGCCGGCTTCCTCAACGCGTGCGTGGTCGGTAGGCTCAACATCGTGGTGGCGGGGGGCACAGGCTCCGGCAAGACTACCCTGCTCAATGTGCTCTCCTCGTTTATACCTGATGGCGAGCGGATCGTCACGATAGAGGACTCGGCGGAGTTGCGCCTCAATCAGCGCCACGTAGTGCCCCTCGAGGCGCGCCCGGCTGACGTGGACAACAGCGGGGCCGTTACCATCCGCCATCTTGTGACAAACGCCCTGCGTATGCGCCCTGAGCGGATCGTGGTGGGTGAAGTGCGCTCAGGCGAGGCCCTCGACATGCTTCAGGCGATGAACACAGGGCACGACGGCTCCCTTACAACCCTGCACGCCAACACCCCGCGCGATGCCCTTTCTCGCCTCGAAACGCTGGTGCTGATGTCGGGCATGGACCTGCCTATCCGGGTGATACGCGAGCAGGTAGCCTCGGCGATAGACCTGATTGTGCAGCAGGCCCGCCTGCGCGACGGCTCGCGCAAAGTCACCTATATCACCGAGGTGCAAGGCATGGAGGGCGACACGATTGTTCTGCAAGACATCTTCCGCTTCCGCGAGTCGGGAGACGACCCCGAAGGCAAGGTGTTGGGCAAGCTCCAACCCACCGGCCTGATCCCCAAGTTCGCCACCCGCCTTGAGAATCACGGCCAAAAGGTAGATAGGTCCCTGTTCCTGCCTGTGTAATCCACCGCCATGCGCTCTTTGAAACGAAAACACAAAGACGCAAAGACGCAAAGCACGGCGCAAAGATCTTTGTTGTTCAGAGGTCAGTCAAGAATGGTTGCCAGCATGCAGGCATAGCGGAAGACGCAGTTGGTATGTAAGGAAACCCTTAAGAATCTTTGTGCGGTCCTTTGCGTCTTTGCGTTTAGCGTCCGCGCATGGCGATTAAACAACAAGAGGCTTGGCGTCGTCTCGTTCGCCGCAGATCCTACTACCTGTATGCTCCATTTATGCTCAGACATAACACCTTCGGGTGACGAAAGGGTTTCTCACATAGTGTAAAATAGTAGTGTGCGACAACCGGCAGTTAGAGTTGGCCTGCAAAGTCGGCATGCACGATCATTTGCAAAGGCAACGGCGGCGACGAACACGGGAGCATGCAAACGTTGGAGCAGTTACTCAGGTGGACTAAAGGAATAACCGGAAGCGCACGGGGGTGGGGATACCTGCCGGCTATCGCCCTGTCTTTGGGACTGCTGACTGTATTGGCGCTCTTGCTGCTGTTGCGCGCCCACTCTGCCGAGGGTGGAGGAGGGGTTCCTTCCGCTTCGATCTCGGTCCCTGCGCTCATTCCGGGCATGCCGGTATGCACACCGAGCGCACCGCCCAACTCCGCAGGCGTGCCGGCCGACCCCGCAGCCACGCCCGTACCTGCGCCTCCTGTGTTTGGTCTGGCCTGGTTCCACAAGCCGCCCGAAGACGGCACATCGGCATTGGAGATAGCCCGGCAAAACAGCTATATCCACCTGACCGGCCCCAGCGATGCCGAGTTCCTGAGCAAACTGCGGGCCGAGGGTTACACAAGGCCGGTCTACACCTATGTAACCGCAAGCGCGGTTGAGGGTCCGGGGCCTTACAAAGATGCCTCCTCTCCATGCCGGGCGGGGTACACGCCCTACGACAACAACCTGGCCTCGGAAAAGGACGATTTTTGCCGCTTTATTCACCCGCACGAGTCGTGGTTCCTGCACAACGGCCAGGGTACACGGCTGGTAGGAGACTACTTCGGCAGCGGGCGCTGGACCTACATGATGAACCCCGCCGACCAGGGTTGGCAGGCTTTTGCCCAGGATCGACTCCTCTCTATTCGCGACAATCAGCGTTATAATGGTGTGTGGCTCGACAATGTTGACCTCGATTTGAACCGCGCCCGCACCGACCTGCAAAACAGCGATGGGCAGGTACAGGAGTTCTCGACCGACGGGCGCATGCGGGCGGCGATGCAACAGTGGCTGGCGGGGGTGCATACACGCTTGGGCGACTGGCCGGTGTGGGCCAACCTGGTGGGCGGCGACCTGACACAGGACGGCTGGGACGCCTACGCCCCCTATCTTGATGGGGCGATGGACGAATCGTTCGCCGTGCGCTGGGTGGACGGCCGGCGCTCTCCTGCCGAGTGGGAGGGGCAGTTGGCTCGCGCCGACCGATGGCTGTCGCAAGGCAAGGGCCTGGTGATGGTGGGCCAGGGGGCGGAGAAGGATACTGAGCGGATGCGCTTCACGCTGGCTAGCTACCTGCTGGTAGCGCAAGGCAGCGAAGCATTTTACCGATATACCCGCTTCGACTCGTACTACAACTCTTTCTGGTTCTATCCTGAATTCGACACCGCCCGTGCCCTGGGAGCGCCCACAGGCCCCCGCACCGAAGTCGCCCCCGGCCTGTGGCAACGCTCTTTTGAGCACGGCACAGTGCAGGTGGACCTGGCCGGCCAGGAAGGGAAGCTGACGCCGGCCAGGTGAGACGTGGTAAGTTAGAGTAGCGCGTGTAGTTGTGCGCCCATTTTGGCGGAATCACATATTGTGCAACAGAGGAATGCTATGAACAGCCGCAAATCGAGGAGAATAGGTTTCTCAGCTTGGGTAGGAGCTGTGCTTTGCATGTTCGTTCTATGGCCGGCCTTTTTGCAGGTGGTACCCGCTTTCGGCGCGCAAGCAAGCACGACGCAAGCGGGGCACAGCATGCCTGGCGTGCCGCAAACCAGCCGCATCACCGACGAAAACAACCTGCCCGGCACCGACGAGTGGGCCAACATCGGCAACTACGACATGAACTCCCTGTCGGCCTTCGTGGGCGCAACCAGCGTGAACGCGGGCGCTCCCATCAACGTTCACGTCAAATCGTCGGGCAGCAGCCTTTCGGCGCGCCTGTATCGCCTCGGCTACTATCAAGATCACGGGGCCAGGCTGTATGCCACTTACGCCAACATACCCACCGGCTCGCAGCCCGCCTGCACCCGCAGCCGCGACACCGGCCTGGTCAGGTGTCCCTGGTCGTCTACCTTCGCCGTCAACACCGACCCCAACTGGATCAGCGGCATCTACTTGCTGCGCCTCGACTCGAACAACGGCTATCGCTTCTTTGTTTATTTCACCGTGCGTAACGACGGCTACCCCGCCGCTATCCTGGCGATGGAGCCGAGCAAGACCAATCAGGCGTACAACCGCTACGGCTGCGAAAGCCTCTACTACTCGGCTGCGCCCGGCGGAGGCAACAACTGCAACGGTGTGCCCTATCCTGGCAACAACGGCAGGACGCGGGCCTACCAGGTGTCGTTCGACCGGCCCTACCTGGGCGGCGCGGGCACCGGCGGCCTCTTTACGCACGACATCGAGATGGTGCGCTGGCTGGAGGCTTCGGGCTACGATGTCGCCTATATTACCGACGTGGACCGCGCCGCGAACCCTTCCTTGCTGCTCGGCCACAGCGTCTATTTGGACATGGGCCATGATGAGTACTGGACATGGGGCGAACGCGACGCGGTGGAAAACGCGGTGGCGACGGGGGTCAACGTGATCTTCGCTTCGGGCAACGAGTCGTACTGGCGCATACGCCTGGAAAGCTCCCCCCTCGGTCCGAATCGCATAATCACCTGCTACAAAGACGCGGACCTCGACCCGATACGCACCCCGCCCGACGGCCCCACCATCACCTTCCGCGACCTGGGCCGCCCCGAAAACACCCTCGTCGGCACCGGCTACCAGAGCTTCTTCGAGGACGCCGAGTACAACGCCCCCTGGGTAGTGAATGTCACCCCCGGCGCCTGGTACTTCGACTGCACGGGGCTGCAAAACGGCGACAGGGTGAACAACATCGTGGGCGAGGAGTGGAACGCCCTCATGGACAATGGGCGAACCCCGCCCGGCATCGAAACCCTGTCCAACGGCACTGTGATCTCGCAGAACGGAGAGGAACTGCCCCAGAACACCACCCTCTACACAGCCCCCAGCGGTGCGCGCGTGTTTGCCGCAGGCAGCACACATTGGTCGTGGGGGCTGATTGACCACTCTTACAGCAATCAGGTGTTCGAGCCGTATGCCGTGTCGAACGACGCCGATGTGCGTATCGAGCAACTAATGGCGAACATCATTGACCGCTTTGCAGGCGCCTGGAACGGGCAACCGAGAAATTGCCTGGACCAGACTTTCTACAAAGTCGGCCCGCGCCCCACCCGCACGCCGATGCCCGTGCCCCCCACCGCTACTCCTCCCACAGCAGGGCCTACTTTCACCTACACGCCCACTCCCAGCCGTACTCCCTCCCAGACGCCCACCTCTACCTCCGGTTGCACCCTTCTGCTCGTGAGCGCCGACGTGCCCAGGCCGATCCCCGACCAGGGGGTAGTCACCTCTACCCTCACGGTGAATACGGCGGGCACTGTATCGAGCATTGCGGTAACGGGGATAAGCATCCAGCACACCTACGCCAGCGACCTGAGCACATACCTCATCAGCCCGCAAGGCACGCGGGTGGAGCTTTTCACCCACGTGTGCGGCAGCGGCAACTGGACGCAGGCCAACACCGGCTTCACCATCTCCGGGTCTGGGCAAAACGTTATCGGCTCCGCCTGCCCTCCCGGTCAGGTTACGTACCGACCGGAGGGAGACTTGGGGCCTCTGGGGGGTACACAGGCACAAGGAGTTTGGAAGCTCGAAGTGAGCGATGGCGGCCCCTACGACGTGGGCGTGCTCTACGGTTGGGGATTGCAGATCGCCTTGAGCGGCTCCGCCTGCGCCACAGGAACCCCGGCCACCTCTACCCCTACTTCCACCCCCACCTCTACCTCCATCCCTACTTCTATCGCTACTTCCATCCCTACTTCTATCCCTACTTCCATCCCTACTTCTATAGCTACTTCCACCTCTACCTCCATTCCGACATTTACGCGCACGCCTACCCGAACCGCTACCTTTACCCGAACGCCTACTCCCAGGCCGGGCACAGCCACAGCCACCAGAACCCCTACGCGAACCGCCACCGCAACGGCTACAAGAACCCCTGTGGGTACGTCCACGCCCACGTCTACGCCCAGCGCTGGGTGCTCTATCGTTTACGTCAGTACCGACGTGCCCAGGCCGATCCCCGACCAGGGGACGCTCGTTTCCAGCCTGACTATCAACGACGTGGGCACTATCTCCCGCCTCGAAGTAAGGGGCCTGAGCATACAGCACACCTATGCAAGCGACATAACGGCGTTCCTCATCAGCCCGCAAGGCACGCGGCTGGAGCTTTTCTCGCACAGGTGCGGCAGCAATGTCTGGACGCAGGCCAACACCGGCTTCGACCTTTCGCAGAGCGCAGGCTCCCCGGTCGGTTCGACCTGCCCACCGGGCCGGAATACATATTTGCCGGTAAGCAGCTTCGCCTCGCTGGTCGGCACGCCGGCACAGGGCACATGGCGGCTGGAGGTGAGCGACACCGGGCCGTATGACGTGGGCAACCTGTACGGCTGGGGCCTCTTTGTCCAATACAGCGACCCGATCTGCCCGATAAGCGAAATCGCCCATGAGTTAACCCCGCAACCTCCCACAGCCACGCCCAACTCCCAGTTCAACGACGTAGCGCCCGATAATGTGTTTTACAGCTACCTCACCTGGATGGCCTCCAATGGCTACATAAGCGGCTACGCTTGCGGGTCGCCCGGCGAGCCTTGCCCCGGCGCGTACTTCCGGCCTGCGGCCACTGTGGGGCGCGGACAGTTGTTGAAGATGACGGCGAACGCAGCCGGTTGGCCCCTCATCAACCCGAAAGACCCAACCTTTAGCGATGTGCCCCGCGACAGCGCTTTCTACCTGTACATCGAAACCGCCGTGAGCCGCGGCATCGTGGGCGGCTATCCGTGCGGCGCGCCGGGCGAACCATGTAGTGAGGCGGGGCAGCCTTACTTTCGTCCCGCCGCCGGGGTAACACGCGGCCAATTGAGCAAGATAATGGCTCTGGCGCTGGGGTTCGCCTTGCCCTCACCCGCCGAACCCACCTTCAGCGACGTGCCCGCCGATAGCCCCTTCTACCGCTATATCGAATCAATGTCGGGCATGGGCATCGTGGGGGGCTACCCATGCGGCGCGCCGGGCGAAGCGTGCGACGGCAGCCGCCGACCTTACTTCCGCCCCGGCGCAGTCGCCTCCAGGGGCCAGGTGTCCAAGTTCACGGCAGAGGGGTACATGGGACGTTGAACGCGGAGGGTGTTACTCTTGTGCAGTATCACCTATAATGGCTTAGTGAAGTAACCCCTTCGGGTGATTTTTGTGGCGAGCTGTTGACATACAATAGTATTGCGGGGGTATCTCCAAACCTATGATGTTACCGGAAAAAGACCGATAGAGACACAGGCACGTAAGCCTACAAGGGACTACTAAACAAATAAGCAAGGTAGATTGGAACCGGATCGGACTACACGGGGCGCGCGTGAGGGCCGGACCTGTTATGTTAAGCAAGAGGTGAATTTTTTAATGGCGCAAATACCGGATTTCCTAACAGATGAAACAAGTATTGCAAGGGGCCTCTACTCCGCACTCGCCGGCGCCCAGGCCAGGGTTGTGGGCAAAAGCAAGCAACCGCTCCCTCGCAGTTCCGCCGGGGCAATCCCGGGGGCTGCCCCGCTCTTTCGGCCCAAGAGGAGTGGCCTGGGCCTGGGCGAGCGCAAGCTGCTGCAAGGCTTCGCTGATTGGCTGGTGGTAATCGGGGGCTTCTTCCTGATATTCACCAACAGCATGAGCCACTCGTCGGGCGCCATGATGTTGAGCATGGTCGTGGTGACGGCGCTGTGGTTCTTCTTCGCCGATACCTTCGACGCCTACCGCGTGCCTGTGATGCAAAGTCGCTTCTACACCGTGTACAGCGCAGCAAAAGTGCTCCTGGCGGTGCTGGCGACCTATACGCTGATAGCCTGGCTCGTGGGTGGAACCCTGCCCGTCACCAAGCTGCGTATCAGCGAAACTTTCTCCGCAGCCTTGCTGATAGTGCCCCTGACGGCATGTCGCATACTGGTCAACCTGCTGCTGACCCATGCCCCCCTGCGGCGGCGTGTGGTTGTGGTTGGGGCCAACCAAGACGGCTACGAAATGGTAGAGGCGATCAACCGCTACGACGGGCGGACCTATGAGTTCCTGGGCTACTTCGACGACGAACTTCCCTCCAAGCAGGACGGCCCGCCCATCATGCGCGACCTTGTGCTGCCCACCGAGCGGTTGCTCGAACTGAACGCAACCCATGGCATTGATCAGGTGGTGCTCGCTAATCCGTTGCAAACCGGACCGCTCCTCAACACTCTGTCGCGCCTGCACGAGCAAGGGGCGCAAATTACGCCCATGTTCGCCATTTACCAGGACCTGACCGGGCGCGTGCCGGTGTCCCACCTGGGCGACAACTGGTACGTGGCGCTGCCCGCGAACGTCAAAAAGACCACCCGCACCTATAGGGCGATCAAGCGCGTGATGGACTTGCTCATGTCGTTGATTATGCTGGCACTGGTCGCGCCGCTCGTCCCATTGGTCATTCTGGCTATTAGGCTCGACTCGCCGGGGCCGATCTTTTTCAGGCAGGTGCGCGTGGGTTGCGGGGGCAAGCTCTTCAAGATCATCAAGTTTCGCTCGATGCGCCAGGATGCCGAGGCCGGCACAGGGGCTGTGTGGGCAGGCGACCGAGACCCGCGCATCACTCGCGTGGGCCGCTTCCTGCGCCGCAGCCGCCTGGACGAGTTGCCTCAGCTTTGGAACGTGCTGGTGGGCGACATGAGCTTCGTCGGTCCGCGCCCCGAACGCCCGGAGTTCGATGAGCAGTTGGAGCGCGAAGTGCCGTTCTACCGCGCCCGCCGCGCCGTGCGCCCCGGCCTCACAGGTTGGGCACAGGTGCAGTACCGCTACGGCAACACCATGACCGATGCCCTCCGCAAAGTTGAGTACGACCTGTACTACATCAAGAACGAGTCGCTCTACCTGGACTGGCTCATTCTGCTCCGCACGGTGGCGGTGGTGCTCAAGCTGGGGGGCAACTAGCCTATCCCTATGGCTTCCATCAGCGTTATTATTACCACATACAACTACGCCCGGTTCCTTCCAGGGGCGATAGAGAGCGTGCTGGGGCAAACTTACATGCCCGATGAAGTTATTGTGGTGGACGACGGCTCCACTGACGATACCGCCCAGGTTGCGGCCCGCTACGCCGACCGGGGGGTGCGCTACTTGTACAAGGAAAACGGCGGGGCCAGCTCGGCCCGTAACGCCGGCATTCGTGCCTCTCAGGGCGAACTGCTGGCCTTCCTCGACTCGGACGACAGGTGGATGCCGGACAAGCTCGCTAAACAAGTCGAGCACATGGAAAAATACCCGCAGGTGGGGCTGGTTACGGCCGGCGAACGGCAAATGAGCATCGGCGCTGATGGAGAAGGGCAAGCGCCCTGGCTGCTGAAGCGTGAGGCGGTGGGCACGGCCAATGTGTACCGCACAATGCTGGTGGAGAACTTTATCGGCAATGCCTCGCTTACACTGATAAAGCGCGAATGCTTTCGCCGTGTTGGTTTGTTCGACGAAGGCATAGGGTTGGGGCAGGATTGGGACATGTGGCTGAGGATCGCGCGAATCTTCCCTGTGGGGGTTATTGAAGAGCCTCTGATCCAGTACACCAGGCATGCAGGCAGCATCTCGGCGGGTAAGGTGTGGGAGCGGTATAACTCGAACCGTGCCTTCCACCGCCGCTACATCGGAAAGTTGCGCTCTCCCCTCATGCGGCTCATGTGCATGCGAGCGGCGCAGAGCATGAACCTGTACTACACGGCGGTAGGCCTGAACGATAGTCGCGGGATGCGCCCGGCAAGCACGGTCCTGGCTCTCGCCGCCCTGCTGATGGACCCGTTCTACAAAGGCAAACTTAAGCTGGGGTTGCTGCTGCGTGCGGCTTTGGGCCATGCAACGCTGGGCCGCATCAAGGGCATGGCGCGGAGGCGCACGCAAGAGGCATAGGCATGCGGGTTGAGGCTGAAATGACTGCGATTACATACAAAGCAAACGACATAAGTATACAGGCCCTACTGGGCTGCCGGGTGGAAACCTTGCTGATAAGCGAAGTCGTCGGGCGAGCAGAGTTCATGCAGCTTGAGGGCGAATGGAACGCCCTTGTGCGCCGGACGCGGGATGAACCGTTCTACCGGCACGAGTTCATCCGCGTGTGGGTTGACAACTTCGCGCATGGCGACAAGCTGCGTGTGCTTACAGGCCGCGATGCCGGCGGCAAGTTGGTGGCCGCGCTGCCCCTCGTCGAGAGCCGTACTACCATGTTGGGCGCGCCTGTGCGCCTGCTGGCCTCCCCCGCCAACGATCACACCCCTCGCTTCGATATGCTCGCCGAGGACGGCCTGGAAGCCGGCCAAGCCTTCTACAACTACCTGGCCGGCGACCCCTCCTGGGACGTGCTGCGCCTGAACAATGTGCCCCACGCCGGCCATGCCTGGCGCCTGTACGACGCGGCGGCAGACGCAGGCAACCCTGTGGGCCTGTGGGAGTCGCTGCAATCGCCCTATATTCCACTGCCTCAGACGGTGGACGAACTCTCAGGCCGGTTGGGGAGTAAGTTCCGAGCCAACTTGCGCCGCCGCCGCAGGAAGCTGGAGGGGATGGGGCAGGTCACAGTGGAGCGAGTCACCGGGGGGCCGGACATGCCGTTCCATCTGGAGGAGGGCCTCGCCCTGGAGCAGAGCGGCTGGAAGGGCAGGGACGGCACCGCCATCGCCCAAAGCAGCGCCCTCTGGGGCTACTATTCGGAGCTTGCCCGCTTTGCCGCCTATGACGGCTGCTTGTCGCTCTTTTTGATGCGCCTGGATGGTGTGCCGGTGGCCTTTCAGTACGGTCTGCGCTATGGCTCCACCTACTACCTGCTCAAGCCCGCCTACAGCGAGGCGGTGCGCGAATGCAGCCCCGGCCAACTGCTGATGGACTCGGTGGTCAAACTCTGCATCGAGGGCAAGCTCACCGAGTTCGATTTCCTGGGACCGGACATGGACTGGAAGCGCGACTGGACCGACGCCACCCGCAGGCACGTGTGGCTCTACGTCTTCCGCGACACAGCCTATGGGCGCTTCCTGCACAACTACAAGTTTCGCTGGGCAAGGGGGGCGGCCACGGTTGCGCGAAAATGGCTCAAAGTCTAACCTCTCGGCATCGCTTCATCCCGGCATTGCCCACCCTCTCGCCGGGCATGCTGTTATCCGCCTGGCTCAAAAGAGGAACGGCTGAGGTCTTCCCGTTCAACGCGCCAAGCGTGCATTACTACTATTTCGCCCGCAATGCCGTCTGGGAAACATGCCGGCTGCTCAACCTGAGCGGCGGCGAGGTGCTGGTGCCGGCTTACCACCACAGCGTGGAGATAGAAACGCTACTCGCAGCCGGAGCCGAGCCGGTCTACTATCGGGTGGGGCGGCGCTGGGATGTAGACCTGGCGGACGTGGAGCGTCTGATCGGGCCGCGCACCCGCGCTCTCTATCTTATCCACTATGCAGGCTTCCCCGGCCCCGCCGCCGAGATGAAGCTGCTTGCCGACAAGCACAACCTGCCCCTCATAGAGGATTGTGCGCTCTCGCTGTTGGCCCGGCACGAGGGTGGTAAA
>JBBSIX010000014.1:0-21150 GCA_038231875.1 Chloroflexia bacterium
CTGGCAATCGCCCTGTCCTTCCTGGTGGTCACCATCCTGGAGATAGTGCTGGGCGAAGTCGTGCCCAAGATAATCGCCCGCCAGCGTTCGGAGGCCACCGCGCTGCTGCTGATTCGGCCTCTGAACATCTTCGTGCTGATCTTCCGGCCTTTCATCTGGGTAGTCAGCCTAATCAGTGGGCTGGTGCTGCGTGTGCTGGGCCTGCGGTCCGGTGGGGAGTACCCCAACGTCTACTCGGTAGAGGAACTTGAACTGCTGATGGCTTCCAGCCGGCAGGCAGGCGTGCTGGACCGCGAGGAAGAGGTGATCATACGCCGGGTGTTCGACTTCGGCGACCTCACCGCACGCCAGGTGATGCTGCCCCGTACCGAGATTGTGGGCATCCCGGTCGAGGCTACACTTTCGGAGGTGGCCGCGATTATGGCCGATGAGCCTTTCAGCCGCTTCCCCGTGTACGAGCGGGATCTCGACCAGATAATCGGCGTGCTCCACGTGCGCGACATCTTCAAGTTGCTCACCCAGGCAGGCGGGATAGCGCCCCTGCCTATAACCGGCGTGAGTAAGACGGTACTCGAAGCAGGCGCCGCCCACATCCCCCACTTCAGGGTGCGCAATTTCATGCGTACCATCGAGCCGGTGCCGGAGACGATTGACGTGGACAACCTGCTGACTGAGATGCAGCAGAAGGGCATGCAGATCGTGCTGGTGATTGACGAGTACGGCGGCACGGCAGGCATCGTGACGCTGGAGGACATCTTAGAGGAGATCGTGGGCGACGTTCGCAGCGAATTCGAGGAGGACGACAACCAGGCTGCCTTTGTCGTTACGACTGAGGGCACGCTGGTGGACGGCCTGGTCGCCATAGACGATGTGAACGAGATGCTCGATCTCAACATCGTCACGGAAGCCGATACGCTTGGCGGCCACGTGTTCGAGATACTGGGGCGCAAGCCGGAGCTTGGCGATGAAGTGACCAGCGACGGCACTGCTTTGAGGGTGGAAGAAATGGACGGGCTGCGTATATCTAAGGTCAGAGTGCTGACCGACATCAGCCCGGCGGAGGCCACCCTAGAACAAGTGAGGGAGGACAGTGAAGAATAAACAGAGCACAACGCCGCGCCGGGCGGTACGTAGGCCGGCAGGGCCGAGGAACGCTCCCGGACGGCGTGCCCCCCGGCCCAGGCAAGATGCGGCCCCAGGAGCCGAGGCGGGGCCGGCAACCGGCGAGCGCCTGCAAAAGATACTGGCGGGGGCGGGCATAGCCTCGCGCCGCGCCGCCGAAGAGATGATAGCGGCGGGGCGCGTAACCGTGAACGGGGTGGTTGCCGTCGAGATGGGCAGCAAAGCAGACCCCAACACCGACCTGATCGCGGTGGATGGCAAGCCGGTCAAGCCGGCTGGCACGGCTGCGGGGCAAAGGCTAATCTACCTGGCCGTCAACAAGCCTCTGGGTGTGGTGTCCACCGCCAAAGATACGCATCGCCGGCCGACCGTGCTCTCCCTCTTGGAGGGCGCATCTCTCAAAGAGCAGGGCATACGCCTCTATCCTGTGGGCCGCCTGGACATTGATACTACCGGCCTGCTCTTGCTTACCAACGACGGCGACCTGACCTTCCGGCTGACCCACCCGCGCTACGGCGTGGAGAAGGAGTACCGAGCGCTGGTGCGGGGGAGGCCCGGCGAAGATGCAGTTCGCAAGCTGCGCGAGGGGGTAATGGTCGAGGGCAGCTTGACCGCGCCCGCAAAGGTAGAGGACATAGGCAGACACGAGGGTAACACCCTGCTGCGGGTCACAATACACGAGGGACGCAAGCGGCAGATACGCCTGATGACCGCCGCTATCGGCCACCCTGTGCTGGAGTTGCAGCGCACGCGCTTCGGCTCTGTCGAGTTGGGCACTCTCGAGCCGGGCAAGTGGCGTAACCTGGCCGCGCATGAGGTCCACGCCTTGCAGAAGGCCGCAGGCATCAAGCCCACCAATTCCAGGGAAGTAGTGCCTCACCAGCCGGCGGAAGCAGGGCAAAAGGCGCCCGCCGGGCCACCTGCCAAGGGACACAAGCCGGGGCTGCGTAACAAGCCCGCCCTGGGCGGCCCAAGACCCGCGAGGGGCAAGAAGCCCGGTAGCGCCGCAGGTCCTCGGCAGAGCGGACCTCCCAGGCCGGCGAAACCCCGTAGGCCATCGGCGCCTGCGGCCGGCAGGTCTAACCCCAACAGTAGGAGAGGCGGATGAAGGAGGCAACAGGTCGAACAGAGGGGCAGGAGGCAGGCGCAGAGCAGTACAGAACGCTGCCCAGGACGATAGCCATAGACGGTCCGGCGGGCGCGGGCAAAAGCACCATTGGCCGCCTGCTGGCCGAAAAGCTGGGCTATCTTTTCCTCGACACAGGGGTGATGTACCGAGCCGTCGCCCTGGCAGCTTTGCGCCTGGGCATATCGCCGACGAATGAGCCTCTGCTGGCGGAACTTGCCGAGGGCCTGCCCATCCACATTACGATGCCCGGCTCGGAGGAAAACGACGGCAGGCTGTCTACCGTGCGGATCGGTGAGGAAGATGTGACCTGGGAGATACGCAAGCCGGAGGTGGAATCGGTCGTCTCGGAGGTAGCCTCGCACCCCGGAGTGCGCGCAGCGTTGGTGCAGCAGCAGCGCCGGCTGGCGCAACGTGGCCCGGTGGTCATGGTAGGCCGCGATATTACCACAGACGTGCTGCCCGATGCCGACCTGAAGGTCTACCTGGACGCGTCCCTTCACGAACGCGCCCTGCGCCGCTATCGGGAACTAATGGAGAGAGGCCGCGAGCTTAACCTTGAGCAGGTCGAGTCGGGTATCGCCCACCGCGACGACCTCGATATGCACCGTTCAGCAGGCGCACTCCGCATCGCCCCTGATGCCATCCAACTCCACAGCGACGGCATGAGCATAGAGGAAACGCTGCTGGTTGTGATGGGGTACGTGAGGGGCGACGCCTGACCCCCAGCCGGCACGTGGAGCCGTAGAGATGCAACTCTTGCGGCTACCGCTATCCCACCGTCACGATCTCTCTGGTAGCGTTGTTGGCGCGCACCGCCCCATCTTCGCTCAGGTACACAGTGTCTTCTACGCGCACGCCGAACTTGCCGGGAATATAGATGCCGGGTTCTACAGAGAAAGCCATCCCAACCTGCAACGGCGTTATGCTACCTTGCACTAGGTAGGGCGGTTCGTGCCCGTCCAAGCCGATGCCGTGCCCCAGGCGGTGCATGAAATACTGCCCGTACCCCGCCTCCGTGAGCAGGCTGCGGGCTACCTCGTCCAGTTGCTCGCAAGTCATACCCTCGTAGGCTGCACGCACGGCGGCCTCCTGCGCGCCAGCCACCAGATTGTACACCCTCTCCTCCTCCGAGTTCGGTTCGGGGGCTGCACCTACGAACACGGTGCGGGTGATGTCGGAGTAGTAGCCTTCCAGAGTGCCCCCGAAGTCGAGCACCACCAGATCGCCAGGCTCTATGGTGCGCTCTCCTGCATGGTGGTGGGGCGAGGCGCTGTTGGGGCCGGAGGCCACGATGGGCAGGCCCTCAACGGTGAGGCCCTTCTCCTTCAGCAGGGCGGCGATCTCCCGCGCCACATCCTCCTCGGACCTACCGGCGAACGGGCATGCAGCTATTTCGTTGAACACAGCGTCGGCGGCGGCTCCCGACCGGCAAAGCAGCGCTATCTCCTCCGGCGACTTGATCTGGCGCAAGCCGGCCATGACTGTAGAGCCGGGGGTGAAGGTGGCCCTGGGCAGTTCGGCCTGCAACCTGAGCAGGAAAACCGACCACAGCCTGTCGCCCACCCCGACGGTGCAGTGTGCGCCGCCCGGCATGTGCTGCGCGCCTGACACCAGCCCTGCGGCGATGCGAGCGGGGTTGTCGCTCTCGCCCCAGAGCACAATCTGCACTTCGGGGGGCAGCGAGGGCAGGCTTGGGGCTTCAAAGGCGGGGGTAAGCATGTAAGCCGGACCCTCCTGGGGCAGAATAAGCAGAGACATGCGCTCGCTTGGGCGGGTGTGCGCCCCCAGCAAGTAGAGCAGGTCAGCCGAGGGGCCGACCACCAGAAAGTCGAGGCCATGAGCGCGCAATTGTGCGCGCGCCTGCACCAGCCTCCTACTATGTATACTTATAAGGTCTATACTTGTAAGATCGCTGCCGAGGTTCACCGTGTCTGCGGTCATGTTTGCTTTCGCCCTCCCCTTCCACAGGGACGAAAACACAAAGACACAAAGACGCAAAGGACGCCGCAGAGATTTTTAGGATTCTTTGACATAGCAAGTTCCCTCACATGCCCACTGCGTCTTCCCCCATGCCGGCAACCACTCTTTGCCTGCTCAGGAACAACAAAAAGCTTTGTGTCTTTGCGTCTTTGTGTTTCAGGTCGCCTCCCCCACCACTTTGGCTCGAATTAGGCCGCGCTAGCCGGTGGCGACCACCAGTTCGCCATCCTTTGCGCGTGTTTCGGCAGCCGCCTCGGTCTCCTCCACCAGTTTAGCATCGCTTTCGTGGGCAGCCTTCAGGTCCGAGAGTATCACTTGCAGGCTGCCGGCAATCGGCACGGCCACTAACGCCCCGGCCAGCCCCGCGAGCGTACCACCGAACAAGATGCTGACGATTACCGCAAGAGGGCTGATGCCCACTGAGTTCTTCATTATGCGAGGCAGCAGCACGTTTCCCTCGATAGTCTGCAAAACAACAGCGAAGCCGATTACCAGCAGCGCCTTGCCGGCCCCACCATCCGGCTGCGTCAAGGCGACCAGCACGGCAGGTGCGGTGCCCAGGTACGGCCCGACCAGTGGGATCGCCTCAGCAATGCCGATAAAGAGCGCCAGAGCCGGCCAGTACTGAATACCCATGACGAAGTAGCCGACCGCGCTGATGCTGCCGACGATCAGCATAAGGGTCAACTGGCCGCGCACCCAGCCGCCCACTTTTACCTCGATGTCGTCCCACACTCGGCGGATACGGTTGGCGCGCCTGGGCGGGAACCATGTCATCAGTGCTCGCTTGACGCGCGTGCGTTCCGTCAACCAGTAGAAAGCCACCACGAAAATTGTTATGAAGCCAAGCACCACCTCAGCAATCAGCAGGGCGGTCTGGGTGGTGTCCTCCACGGTCTTCGGGTCTACGGTCTTTGGGTTGGCTGCGTTGGGGTCGTTCTGGGCGACGGAAGTCGTTTGGAACTGCCGCACAACGGTATCGAGCACGTTCACCATAGTCAGCCCTTGTTGGCGCACAAAGGGATTCTGGACCTCCTTGACCGAATCTCGCATCTGTTGAACGCTTTTGGGTAAGGAATTGCCAAGCTCACCGACCTGCTGGAAGATGATTGGCAGGAGCAGATAGCCGAGTAGAAAGATGAACAAGAACAGTCCGCTGTACACCACCAGGATGCCTGCGCTGCGGTTAAACGGGCCGCGCCGCAGCCAGTTGACGACAGGCTCGATAGCGGTGGCTACCAGCAGGGCGATAAAGAGGAGCATCAGCAGGCTGAGCGTGCGGTAGACCACATAGGCAAGAAAGAGCACCCCAAGCACCCCTATCGTCGCCAGCACCACTGACGGCACTTTCAGCCGGTTGACTTCCACATCTACATGGAGTGGGGTAGCCTCTGTGGCCGCCTCATCGCGCGGCTCATCCCCGGGGGCCTGAGCCGCTGCCGCCTCAGTAGTTTGAGAGACTGTGCGTGGACCGCCCCCGCTCCGCTCATGCCCGGCAAGTTGGTTGTTATTCATATTTATCCTCTACTACTTTCATGGGCTCCCCCTTCCTGGGGAGCGGTTCTCCATGGCAAAAATCCGGTTGCGCCCGGCCCGCTTGGCCTGGTACAGCGTAGCGTCGGCCTTGGCGACCAAGAGTTCAGGGTTGCGGGCATCTTCCGGGTAGGCCGCCAATCCGATTGACACAGTGGGCAGCACCACAGTCAAGGGCGAGTCGGTTCCCTCGGCACTGCCCTGTTGTGCCGGCGTCGCCTTTTCGGAGCCTTCGGCGCCGGCCTTAGTGCCGTGCGAGATCACCACAGTGGAGTCGCGCACAGCCTCCAGCAGGCGCTCCGCCATCATACGCGCCTGTGACTTGTTTGTTTCAGTTAGTATAACGGCAAACTCGTCCCCTCCGTAACGGCAAGGCACATCAGGTTGGCGGACCGAGTTCTTGATCGCCTCCGCCACAGCAAGCAAAACAGCATCTCCCGCAGGGTGTCCATACGTATCGTTGATTTGCTTGAGGCCGTCCAAGTCTATCATAGCAACGGTCAACGGCTGAGTGTAACGCGCCGCCCGTCGTACTTCCTCACTGAGGCGCTGATGGAAGTACTCTTTATTATACAACTGCGTTGAAAGGTCGCGGATAGCCCTCTTTTCGAGGTCATGGACGGAAGCGCTATAAAAGTTGTCCAGCGAATGCAACATCAACTCGTCGAGGAGGCGATCCACGTACTGCACCAGCTCAATCGGCAAGGAGAAGCCTTGCTCTGGGGCCTGCACACCAAGTACGCCCCACATGATCTGCCGCAGAAAGACGTACTCGATTGCTGCCTCATGATAAGAATAACCTTGCAACTGGCGTTTCTTGCCATGGGTGGCCGCTTCTCTGAGCGCTCGAGTAAAGGGTGTACCCAGCCGTTCAGGGCTATCCAGGAGGGGCGCAGAGGAAGCAGGCGTCTCGGAGCCGTCGGTGCCGGAGATAATCAAGAGAGGCAAGGTAAAGCGGTCGGGAGCGTCGCGCTGTGCAATAGTCTGCGCCAGGTTTGCCAGCATCCCTTTTAGGCCGTCCACAATCTCCGCGCTCAACATGGAGTTGTGCACCTGGGTACGACTGCTACGGCGCAGAGCCGCCACCCAGCGTCGGGCGATCTCGTCAATATTCTGCGTGATAATAGCGGCTACATCTGTAAGCATATTGGTATTAACGAATCTTCACACGGAAAGTAGTATGTTTGATAGCATTGCTGCTAATAAATAGGACGAAAGTACCCCCGGCGGCAAGCAAATCAGCTGTCCTGAAGGCGAAGTCTGCTTTGAACAAAACTTGAGGGTTGTTATGAACAAACTATTGACAAAGCTTTGAACATGTGCTATGATGACCTGGTAGGGATCGGGGTCGTGGTGCTCGCCCTCCACCAATCACGGCCTCTATCCCGTCTCTTTACGAAATCATGAGGGCACGGCTCATGCGCCTTCCATAAAAGATTTCCTGTATCGCTACAAGGCATAATAATGCTTTTTTCTACTCACACATCTCACAGCAGCACACATCAACACGGAGCCGCCGGCAAACAGCGGGTGGTTGTAGCAGGCGCCGGACTGGCAGGCCTGGCCGCAGCCAAGTACCTGTCGGAACAGGGCTACTCTGTGCTCCTCCTGGAGAAGCGCGCAGTGGCCGGGGGCAAGGCTTCCTCCTGGCAGGATAGTGACGGCGATTGGTTGGAGAGCGGCCTCCACGTGTTCTTCGGGGCCTATCGCAACCTGCTGGCCTTTCTGCGGGAAACCGGCCTGGACGGTAATCTCACCTGGATGCCCCATGCCCTCACCTTTTCGCAGCCCGACGGCTCCCTCTCCCCTCTCAACTTCCCCAGGGCGTTGCCGGCCCCGTTGCACGGCCTGGCCGCTATCGCCCGCAATCGCGGAGTGCTTACTCACCCCGACAAGCTGCGTACCGGCCTCGGTTTGCTCTGGCCCATCCTAGGCAATCAGCAATATATAGACCAACAGGATAACCTTACTTATGAGGAGTGGCACCGCCGACACGGCTTGAGCCGCCGGTCTATCGGCGATTTTTTCGACACTATGTCTCTGGCTCTCAACTTCAGCCGTAGCAGCGAGGTCTCCGCCAAGCTGCTGCTCACGGTACTGAGTCATTTCGGCAAAGAGACCGACGCCTCGCGCGTGGCGTTCCTCAAAGGGCCGCCCGAACTGAGGCTGTTTCGCCCCCTACTGGCCTGGTTGCAGAGGCGCGGCGTGCAGGTGCGGTTCAACTCTAAAGTAAAGAGGGTGCTCTACGACCCGCAAGAGAACACCGTTCGCGGTTTTGCGCTGGAAGACGGCTCAACCGTCAAAGGCGATATTTACCTCTCGGCGATGCCCGCCCACAACCTGTGGAAGGCTTTGCCGCCCGCTATGCGAGCCTTAGAGCCTCTGGCCGGCATCCGCCACCTGCACGGCGTGCCGGTGATGACCGTGCAACTCTACTTCGACAGGCCCGTGACCGGCGTGCAAAACCTGATTTTTTCGAGCCGCTCGCACATATCGGTGTACGCAGAACTTGGCCGGATATGCCCGGATTTTCTGGAGGGGCATGAACAAAGTGGGAGCAGGCGATCCATGGTCGAGTTGGTGGTAGCTCCCGCCGCCGAGTGGTTCCGGCTGGACGACGATGAGGTAGTGGGGCGCGTGATGCAGGAGTTCCTCGAACGCCACCCGAAGGCGCGAAACGCCCGGTTGGTCAAGAGCGCCGTTGTGCGTATACCGCAGTCGGTGTACAAGGCACGCCCAGGCACCGATCGCCACCGCCCCGCACAGGCAACGCCCATCCCCAACTTCTTTTTGTGCGGCGACTACACGCGGCAGAACTACCTGGCAAGCATGGAAGGAGCCGTCGTAAGCGGCAAGTTGGCAGCCGGGCGTATAATGGAATGGGCCGCCCCCACACATGGAAACAAGCAACAGGTGGAAGAGGCGGAACAACGGCCTGTGGAGGTAGCGCTTGGAGCATAACCCGGCCATATCTTACCAGACCTCGACCGCCGTCGAGCATCTCGGCAAGGCTCGGCACAGCAGTTTGGAGGCAGGACCAGCCGCGATAGATCCACCGGCGGGCCGCCGCATAGTGGAGAGCCTGAGCAGACGGCTGCCCCCACCCCAGCGTCCCCACTGCGTTCATGCCCTCCAGCCTACTAGGGCGCAACGCCGCAGCGGAGCCTACGATGCCCTAGCCTCCCACTGCCTCACTGAAGCTCACAAGCCTACACCCGGCACTGTGTGGGCCTACGAAGAGTGCCGGCGTATCATCAAACATCACTCCAAGAGCTTCTACTTCAGCGCTCGCCTGCTCCCCGCCCGTCAGCGCCCCGGCATTATGGCTTTGTACGCCTTTTGCCGCCTCAGCGACGACCTCGTAGACAGAGCCGACGCGGGGCGGGACCCGGTTGCGGCCAGAGATCAGGCCCGTGAGGCTCTTGAGCAGTGGGCGCGGCGATGCGCCGAAGGCACGGACCTGGAGCACCCGGTCGTGCAGGCCTGGTCCGACACGCGCCGGCGCTTCGGCATACCGCCTGAATTGCCTGAGGAGTTGCTGGCGGGCATCAGGATGGACCTTAGCATCAGCCGTTACGAAAGCTGGGATGAACTGTGGGTCTACTGCTATCGGGTCGCCAGCACGGTGGGCCTCATGAGCATGTACATCACCGGGGCAGACACCATGGAAGCCATTCCATACGCCGTGCAACTGGGAGTGGCCCTACAACTTACCAACATCTTGAGAGATGTAGGCGAGGACGCAAAGGCAGGCCGCATATACATACCAGCCGAGGATATGCGCCGCTTCGGGTACACCGAGGAGATGCTTTTATCGGGGGAAGTCAATCGCCGCTTCGTTGAGCTGATGGACTTCCAAATCGCCCGCGCCCACGCCCTCTACAAAGCGGCCTGGGAAGGCATAGCCATGCTGCCCAGGGACAGCAGGCTCGGTGTGGCCGCCGCCGCAACCGTCTACAGAGGCATCCTGGGCAAGATAGTGGGCGCAGGATACGACGTGTTCAACCATCGTGCTCACCTCAGCACGGGGGAGAAGGTTCGCGCCTTGCCGCGCGTCTGGTGGCGTACGAGGCTGGGTAGATAACAGGCAATTCAGACGACAATAAGGGCAATACGAAGGCATAGACAGGGTTATATACCGCATAAAGTAAGAAAATAAGCAGGAGAACATTATGAACTCGGTATCGATAAACATCTCAGGTATAGCTAATCCGCAGGAGACGGCACAGGAAGACGCGGCCATGCCACAGCCGGCCATGGAGTGGGGCGTGAACGACGTGAGGGGAGCGGCGGCGCTAAAGGTGGCAGCGATGGAAAAGTCCGAGTTGCGGGCCATGAACGACGAGCAGCTTATGAGCCTAATTGGGCGAGCCGACACAAGAGCCTTCGAGGAACTGTACGACCGCTACGTGCGTGGCTGCTTCGGGTTGGCTATGAAAATCGTGCGCGACCCCTCGCTGGCCGAGGAGGTGGTGCAGGACGTCTTTATGAAGCTGTGGAGCAGGCCCCTTATCTTCTCGCCGGACCGGGGCAAGTTCTCCGGCTGGCTGCTGACCCTTGTACACAACCGTTCGGTAGACAAACTGCGCCGCCTCAAGACGGGCGCGGGGCGGCAAACGGTCCCACTGGATGGCGACGGCGAAAATATGAACCTGGCCGACCTGCTGCCCGACGCCGCGCCCACACCCTATGACGCGGCCTGGACGAACGAAACAGGACGTATAGTCCGGCTGGCAATCAGCAGCCTGCCCCAGCCGCAGCGCGACACGCTTGTGCTGGCCTACTTCGGCGGGCTTACCCAAAAAGAGATCGCCGAGCGTCTCCACGAACCGCTCGGCACGGTCAAGACTCGCACCCGCTCGGCCCTCCAGCAACTGCGGCGGGCGTTGGCCGGGCAGGGCTTGTTGGGTGAGCCTCTGTGAGCCTCACGGCAGCCGAGGCGCGAGGCAAGCCGCTCAGGGCCGTCGTGGTGGGGGCAGGGCTGGCCGGGCTGACCGCCGCCGCCGACCTGGCCGACGCGGGGCTGCGGCCCGTAGTGCTGGAAAAGCGCGCCGTGCCGGGGGGCAAAGCCTCCTCCTGGCTTGAGGGTGAGTACCCCGTCGAGTCGGGCCTGCACATATTCTTCGGCTGCTATCTCGAACTGTTGGCGATGATGCGCCGGGTGGGCGCCTATGAGCATCTCAATTGGAAAAAGCACACCATCTATGTGGCGCAACCGGGGGGCAAAGTAGCCGGCTTCCACTTCCCCAACGTGCCCGCCCCCTTCAACGGCATAGCCGCTTTCACCGCCAACGACCTGCTCAGTTGGCGCGAGAAGCTCACCAACGTGCGCGCCCTGATCCGCCCCTGGCTGGCGCCGCTTGAGCAGGTAGCGCGCTGGGACGACCGAACCTACGCACAGTGGCACCGCGACTATGGTATATCCGAGGGGGTGCTTACCAAATGGTGGAACCCGATAGCCCTCTCAATGGGCTTCTTGAACGCGGACGAAATGTCGGCCCGCCCAATGACCACCGTGTTCCACCACTTCTCGCGCAAAGCTGATGCCTCCCGCGTGGGCTTTCTGGACGGTCCGCCGGGGGAGCGACTCCACCAGCCTTTCATCGAGTATATAGAGGAACGTGGAGGCCAGGTGCGCTACAACGCCAGAGCCATCGAGTTGGAAGTTGACTGGCGCGCCGGCGGGCATGAGCGAAGCGGGGGTATAAGCGGTGTGAGGCTGGACGGAGGCGAGACAGTGCAGGCAGATGCAGTTGTGGTGGCCGCACCACTGCACAGCGCCCGCCGTCTGATACCCAAAGCGCTGCGCCACATGCCCTACTTTGACGACCTGTGGCGGCTCAAATCGGTGCCGGTGATGAATGTGCAGGTGTGGTTCGACCGCTACGTGTCCACCACCGACAACCTGTTCTTCACGGCGCAGGCTCCGTTCTCGGTGTTCGCGGACCTGGCGGTAGTCAGCCCCCTGTACGACCGCACCGGCGGCTCGCTGGTTTCTATGGCGGTCGCGCCCGCCGAACAGCTGTGGCGCCTCTCCGACGATGAGATTGTCGAGCGCTGCCTCTCGGCGTTGGCCGAGTTATGGCCCCGCATCAAGCAAGCCCAGGTGCTCCACCACACAGTCGTGAAGATACCTAACTCGATCTATCGCGAAGTACCAGGCAGCGACGCTCTACGCCCCGACCAGAAAACGCCCATCGCCAACCTCGCCCTGGCAGGCGATTACACCCGCCAGGACTACATGGCCTCCATGGAGGGGGCCGTGCGGAGCGGGCACAGGGCGGCAGCGGTGTTGATACAGCAGTGCGCGGGCGGCACGGAAAATGGTACAATACAGGGTAAAGCAACGATAAAGGCAAGCGGAAGGTAAACTATGCAAGTAGCTGTAGAACGCACAAGAGCACTCAGAGTCAGCCCCGGCGACCGGGTGAGGCTTCAGGCGCCACGCCCCTGGATGCAGGATTTGTGGCTCTGGATACTGTTGGTCGGCCCATTGGTCGCGCCGCTGTTCATGGCAATCGGTTGGCCGGTGTTGCGGCCCTTCGCCGACGGCATTTATCTACTGGGCGACACAGTTTGCCCAAAGGTAGATTTCCGTTTCATGTTCGTAGGGTTCCCAGTGGCCGTGTGCTCGTCATGCTGGTTTGCCGTGTTCGGGCTGTGGACGGTGCGCCTGCTGTATGGGCGAGCTGGGGAAGGGCTTGGCCCGTTTGCCCATCTCAACCTCGCCCCGGCCTGGGCGCGTTGGCAGTCTGTTCCCGGCGAAACTAAACTTGGCGTTTTGGCGTTGGGCTTCCTGCCCTGGGCGGTTGACGTGATGCTGTACGACACCGGCCTCCTCTACACTCCTCACCCCGTCATGATGTTCGCCGGGTATCTAGGCGGCATCGCGGCGGCTTTACTGCTGTTCCCCGCCCGCACTCAAATGCGTAACCGGCTTGAGAATGCAGCCTGAGCGCCCATCAGCCTCCCCACACAACCTTGCGCCGAAATCCGATTTTGGACTGAGCAGTTGAACCTTATTTTCGATGAGCTAAAGAGCCGCTACCCCAAAACGGTTGCGGCTTTTTCGCAGATGAAGGACGGCGAGAGGGCGCTGCGGGCGGTGTTGGACCTGGAGCGACGCTGGGTGGCGCTGAACAGCCGCGCCGGCCCAGTCGAGCCGTTCCGCCATGTGCAAACAGCCGGCGACCTGCCATTGTGCCGCCCGGAGAACAGCTTTGACGTAGTTATCGCAGGGGGTAGCTTGGGACTGGTGCTTGGCGCGGCGCTGGCGAAGCGCGGCCTGCGGGTGATGCTGTTCGACAAAGGCAAGGTGGGTGAGGCGCACCGCGAGTGGAACATCTCGGAACGTGAACTTGGAGCACTCTCCAGATGGGGCATCTTCACGCCGGAGGAGATTGGCCGCACCATCGCCACTCGCTACAATCGCGGAGTAGTCTCTTTCGACGCCACAGGCACAGGCGTGGAGGCGTGCCCTCTTACCCTGACCGGGGTGCTGGACACGGCGCTCGATGCACAGGCAGTGCTCGACCTGGCCCGCAGGCGATTTGTACAGGCAGGCGGCGCTATCCTGGAAAGGCACACCTTTCGTCGCCTGCATACTGCACAACAGGGCGAGGTAGCCTCCGTATTCGAACTTGAGGGGCCGGAGGGAACAGCATTCTACAGGGCGCGGCTGGCGATTGACACGATGGGATCGGTGTCGCCCATTGCCGTCGGCCTCAACCACGGCCTGCCCTTCGATGGGGTGTGCCCTACGGCCGGCACCATCGTAGAAGGCTCGGCGATGGACCGCTCAACCGGCGATGTGTTGGTGAGCGTCGCACCTGCTGCGGACGGAAGGCAGCTTATCTGGGAGGGGTTCCCCGGCAGAAGGGGCGAGACGACCGTCTACCTGTTCTACTACGACAAGACCGGCGAGGAGCCGGCGCAGAGGCAGAGTTTGATGGCGCTGTTCGAGCAGTACTTCACGCTGCTGCCCACCTATATGCAACAGCTGGAAGGGCTGCGACACATCAGGCCGGTGTACGGCTACATACCTGCCAGGCACGGGCACGCCGGCAAGACGGCGGCCAGGGGGCTGCTCTGCCTGGGCGACTCGGCGGCGGGGCAATCTCCCCTCACCTTTTGCGGCTTTGGCTCGTTCGTGCGGCACGTTGGCCGGGTCGCCGGGCTGATCAGCTATGCCCTGGAACACGACCTGTTGGAAGCGCGGCACTTGCGCCGGATCACCCCTCACCAGGCGAACCTACGGGTGGCCTGGGTGTTCAGCAGGCTGATGCAGCCCTGGTCGCGTAGCGACAAAGTGGGCGTGAACCGCCTTATGAACGTCTTTTGCGGCGCGCTGAACACGATTGGCCCCGGCACAACCACCCGCTTCTTACAAGACCGCTATACGTTCGGCGAGTACCTTCGCATCATGTTGACCACCGCCCGGCAGTATCCAGCCGTCTTTCCACTAACTGCGCGAGTGCTGGGGCTGAGAGGCCTAGCAAAGTGGGGTGCGGACATATTAGCTTTCGGGTTGGATGATGCGCTCCGTGAGCTTTACATGCTGATCGGCAGGCCCGCCTGGAAACGCGCCGAGGAGTTGGCCCAGAGTATTGTCCCAGGTGTATCGCTGGCGCTCATGTCACTTCGCACAGGCTGGGACGCAAGACGTTAGGCGTGGCGCCTATTCCCGTGTAAGTGCTCAGATTAGGGGTATAAAGGGGGTGCAGGCGGAACCGCCTGCCGGGGGATTGGGGGTGTCCCCCAACTGCCCCTACTTTGTAAAGCCCCTCCCACGCGCGGGAGGGGTTGGGGGTGGGTCTTCTCTTACCGAGATGTATGACTTCTCCACCCCAAATCTGAACACTAACAAGCCGCAGGGACTTGGTGGCGGCCATGCTAATCTGCTATAATGCCGGCATAAAGCTGCTGTGCTGGAGGAGACGTTTCGATGTCGAAGTTACTATTCGGGATACTACTGGGGGCTGTTGGACTGCTCTACATTTGGCTGGCGGCGGCGGCGGTGCTTCCGGGGATCACAAGCGGCGATTGGGTCTCCTATCTGGGCAGCATCTTGTTCCTGGTCGCGTTGGTAGGGGCGGGGTTGGCGGGGGTCAATCTGGTGCGAGGCAAGCGGGGCTAGGGTCTTTGCTGCGTTTGCCGTGCAAGGTGTAAGAGAGGAAGCAGGTATGTACAGAATGCGCGCGGTTTTGTTCGGCCTCTTGCTGATCCCACTGGGGGCACTCTACTTATGGCTGGCACTCCAGGCAACAAGGTCAATGCAGCCCGGAGATGAGCTCGTTTCCTATGCGGTGCTGCTGATCTTCCTCGCGTTGGGAGTAGGCGCTGTGCTTGCCGGGATAAATATCGTGCGGACACGGCGGCGCTAACTTCCCTGCAGGCAAGCCAATCGCGGATTGTGGTGCGCGCCTGCCGCAACCCGAAATCCGCTCGGCCCCTCACCCAACCGCCCCTCCGACCACCCTCAGTTCTACGATACGGTCCAGGCGGAAAGTGCGCTCCTCGTGCTTGAGGTGGCAGTAGGCAACCAGGTATGTGGCTGTTTCGCGCAGGGTTATCTTGCGCGGCTCCACCGTGCGCTCGCTGTGCCGCCCATCGCTGCCTTTGTACCTGATGTGCATCGGCAGCCGCCCTCTCATCGCCTGTTCGATTAGCGGAGGCAGGCCCTGTATGGGGCAGTAGGAGCCGGAGCCGTCCCACTCCATGAGCGGCGGGGTGGAGTGGTGCCAGCCGCCGAGGGGGGTCAGCGAGCCTTGCATCCGCAGCAGATCGCTCAGAGTGGCGACGCCTTGCAGTTGCAAATCGTGCATAAAGCGACTGAGCACGTACCAGGTCACGGTAGCATCGGCAAGCGCGCGGTGCAGCCCGGCGGCCTGTATGCCCAATTGTCGGGCCACGTCGCCGAGGCGGTTCGAGGGGAAGGAATAGCAGCGCCGCGCCAGGGCCAACGTGTCTACAACGGGGTTGTCCGGCGGCGTGTGAGCGCAGGCTCGCAGTTCCGCCGAGATGAAGGAGATGTCGAAGGAGGCGTTGTGCCCAACCAGCACCGCCCCGTCCAGCATGTTCAGCAGTTCAGGCGCCACCCGGCGGAAAGGGGGAGCGCTCCGCACCATCGCATCGGTGATGCCGTTCACCGCCGAGGCTCCATAGGAGATAGGGCGTTCGGGATTGACGAGGGTCTGTAGCCGGCCGATTACCTGACCGCCCCTCGTAAGCACCACTGCGATCTCGCAGATGCGGTCCCCTGTACGAGCCGATAAGCCCGTAGTCTCTACGTCAACGACAGCAAAAGTAAGCTCGGTGAGGCGCGTTCCGTGTTCGATTTCCATGTAGGCCGACTTTCTAGCGGTGTGATGTGTAAACCCTCAAGTCCGTTCTTAGTATACACCCGCCTGTCAATAGCAGGGGAAAGTGCAAATGTTCTATGAGGCCCTGCCCACCAACACAGCCAACGTCTGCCTCGCAGACCGCTGCCAGGTGAAGCCGGCGGCACGCTCCAGACCTTTGCGGCGCAGCTCGGCCCGGAGGCCGGGATCGGACATGACCTTCTGGACGGCATCGGCCCAGGCAGCAGGGTCGTGAGGGTCCAGCAGCAGGCCCCCGTAGCCCACTACCTCGGGTACGGAACTGGCGGTAGAGGCCAACACCGGCGTGCCGCAGGACATCGCTTCGAGAGGCGGCAAGCCGAAGCCTTCATACAGCGACGGAAAGGGAGAGGCCACCGCGCCTGAATAGAGAGCAGGCAGGTCGGCACGCGCCACGTAGTCGGCAAATCGCACCAGGTCGCCCAGGCCGTGAGTCTGCACCGACGCAAACAGGCTGCTGTACAGCCAACCCCGCTTGCCCGCCAACAGCAACTGCGGCGGCCTCTCCATCTGCCTTTTGAGTATCGCCCACGCCTCGACCAGCATGACCAGGTTCTTGCGCGGCTGCAAAGTGCCCACATGTACGCAGTACGGCTGCTGTACGCCATACCTAGCGGCGGTTTCGGCGACACGCTCGGCGTCCGTCACAGGCGCAAAGATCGGGTCGCGGCCATGATGGATCACCCTTATCTTGCCGGGCGGCACACGATAGCGCCGCACCAGGTCGCCCTTAGTGGCCTCAGAGACGGCAATTACAGTGGAGGCAGCCTTTGCGCTGAATAAGGTCGAGATGTGCAAGTAGAGGCGCGATAGACGGGTGTGCGCCTGTGGATACTGTAGGTAGCCCAAGTCGTGTATCGTCACCACCGTGCGGCGCGGGTGCCATAGCGGTACCACGTGCGAGGGCACAAACAGCACGCCAGGCGGCCTTTGCAGCATCTCGGCAGACAGGCGAAGATGCGTCCACAGCCGAGGGAACGGTATAGCCCGCACCATACAGTTGGCGGGCAGAGAGAAGTCCAACCGCTCAAGGGCTTCCTTCGCCGACCCGAGGTTGACGTACAGCCTGAAACGATACTCCTGCGCCTCAGGCAACCCCAACATGGCCTGGAGAAGGCCGGCCGAGTAGTGCTCGGTGCCGGTACGCTGCTGAATAACCGCGCGGCTGGCATCTATGCCGACGAGGAGGGGTCGGGCGTTGAGTTGTGGGTGTGGGGGGTTCAAGTCAGCAGCGCCCGGTTAGTTTTGCTATCTCCGACATCACCATCGCCGGCGTAATCGCTCTCATCTGCGGCCCGCCTTCCTGTTGGCGTAGAGCTACCCCGAGTTGCATGGTAGGGCGAGTGTTGGGCGCGCGCAAAGCACGGTGCAGGTCAGGGTCGCCCCAGGGTCCCCAGGCCGCTTCGTCCGATGGCCCATACAGGTGTAGGGTCGGCTTGCCCAGGGCGTCGGCAATATGCAGAGGTCCACTGTCCACGCCCAGCACCAGGTCGGCCCGCTCCATGAGCCACACCAACTGCCCAACGTTAGCGGTGCGCCCCGCCAGATCGAGCGGTTTGCTTTTCGATGCACCGGCGATTCGGGCGCACAACTCCTGCTCATCGGGCGAGCCGGTCAGCGCCACACTCCAGCCCTTCTCCGCCAGCCGGTCCGCCACCTCTGCCCAACCGCTGATGGTCCACAGCTTGTTGGCGCCTGCCGTGCCGGGGTGGATTATCGCCCGCTTCTCTTGCTGCTCTCCCTTTGCGCCAACAAAGGCGCGTTGCACCTCCTCGTTCGGCGGGAGGGCACACGGCGGCCTCAGCCGAGGCTCACCTTGCCTTCTGTTAATCTTAAGGGATATGTCGCTGTGTTCGGTATGCCCGACAACTGCCTCCGTAAGGCGTAGGTTCTGCTCCACTTCATGCAGGCCGGGAGTGTAGAGCACGCTGTTGGTGAGCCAGGCGTTCATGCCTGGGGTATCGTAGCCCCAGCGCTTAGGTATGCCCGCCGCCCACATGAGGGCCGCGCCCCACCAATGGTCTGCCCGCAGCACGATCCCCAGGTCGTAGCTGCCGGCCCCTAGTCTCCTAGCAGCGCGAGCGAGCAGTTTGTACGGCTCCAACCCACGCCCGGCCTCCACTATACCGGTGAACGGGACGATCTCCAGCGCATCGATATTGGGGTTGCCCTCCCACATCACACGGCCCCAGGGTCCGACGGCGCCTGTTATGTGCGCGTTCGGGAATGCCCGCCTGAGCAGAGCCGCAGATGGGGTTGCGAACAGCAAGTCGCCCAAGTGGTCGGGGCGTATCACCAGGATGCGCCGCACCGGGCCGCCGCGCCGTCGCACCCTGTTGCGAATCGCAGGTAGGGCACAAAACAGGACGGCGAGAACCTTTCGCGCCTGCATCTTGGCACTGTCCGCGCCTTGCATACTCTAGCCCCCGCCGCCCAGAGGTACTTCGGACCAGGGATGCCACACCCGATCTTCGGTTTTGTAAATAAGGTAGACGCCAGCCACGTCCCACGCCAGATACAGCCGCTGCCCGGCCAACCCACTGTAGACCCGCTCAAGCTCCTCTGCATCATCGAAACTGCCTACGGTCATGTGGGGCGTCAGGTCGGGGCCGAACCGTCCACCGTATGCGGGATAGGCGGGGAACTCGGCGAGCACCGCCCTGTAGAGCGAGACGATACGCTCAGGGTCGGCCAGGTGCAAGTACAGCACGTCGGTGCCGGGGCCGGGGAAGCGGCTGAAGCCTCGGATCGCCACCGCACGAGGTTGTAGCCGGGCGCACACTGTCCGCAGGCGCGGTTCGGCCTCCGCCAGCTCGTCGTAGGGCACGAAGGGATACACAAGCGTTATATGAGCCGGGATGCGCTCCAACTGGCCGGGGGAGTACAGGCGGCGGTAGTGGTCGGCAAACCCGCCTATATCGGCAGGCGGTATGACTACGATGGCCGTTTCGCCTGTGGGCGTGTCTTCCGGCGACGGCATCTAGCTCGCCCCTGCCGCATGCAGCCGCAGCTTGTACACCCTCTGCACCGCCGCCCACACTTCTTCCGCCGACACCATGCTGTGGTAAGGTTCGCCCTGAGCCGACGCCCGGCGCAACGCCTCCGCATCGCTCTTCACAGATGGAGGAGCCACCACAACGCTGCGCCCGGAGGGGTCCCAGGGGCCGTAGCGGGCCGGATCGCTGGGGCCGAACACAGCCACAACGGGGGTCTGCACGGCGGTCGCCAGGTGCATCGCTCCGGTGTCGTGGCCCAGGAAGAGGTCGCACAGTTTGAGCAACGCGCCCATCTCGTCCCAAGTGAGTTTGCCCACAAGATCGCCAACGTAGGTGCGCGTGGCGGGGAACAGCGCCGCCTTGAACGCCTCGGCTGCCGCCCTATCGTCCTCGCCTGGGCCTCCCAACAACAGTATGTTCGATTGGTAGGTCTCGGCCAGCCAGTCGGCGACCTGCGCCCAGCGTTGGGGCTGCCATCGCTTGGCCGGCAGTTGCATACCTGGATTGCTGCCCCCGCCCAGGTGCAGCGCGACCAACCTCTCCTCGCCACCGCTCGCCCCCGCTTCGCTCATGCCCAGCGCCGCGTCCAGCGCATGCCGGGCCGCCTGAGAAGCCGCCTCGGTCGGGTAGAACTCAAGGGCGCGCTCACTGGGCGCCGGAATGCCCAGCGCCCTCACCACGTCCAAATACCACTCGACCTCGTGCCGCACCGCCCCAGGCGGGCAGGGAACAGGGTGAGTGAGGGCCAAGCCGCGCCCGTTGCTGTCCAATCCGGCGCGCACCGGCACCCCCGCCATGCGGGCCACGGAGTTGAGCAAAGGCGAGCGGTCGAGCACTAGAGCCGTGCCGTACTCTCCTCTACGGATATAGCGGGCGGCACGCAAGAGGCTCGCAGGTGTGCCCTCCTTTGCCTCGACGGATATATTCAGCAAGGAGTTCAGGCGGGGATTGTTGGCGACAGCGGGGCGCGACCACTCGCCCACAGCCATGTCTATTCGAGCGTCGGGCAGTGCGTTACGCAGCGCGGCTATCGCGGGAGTAGCCATGAGCAAGTCTCCCATGCAGCAAGGCTTGACCAGCACTACTCTACGCAAGAATGGACTGTCCGGCGGGAGGGGCTTACCTCGACCGCGACTCAACCGCCAGGGCGCGCCGGCAAGCCTCGCCGCCGCCCCTACTGCTCGCGTTCTGAGATCAGGCACAGCCAGTCGCCCTCCTGCCGCCTCTTGCGCACCGGCAACCCTGCCCGCTCCAACGCCTCGACCACGCTCTCCTCCCGCTCGATGAATATGCCGGAAGCGATGAGCTTGCCGCCGGGAGGCATAAGCTCGTGCAGCGAACGCGAGAGGTCAATAATCACAGTTGCCAGGATGTTCGCCACGATGAGATCGTAAGGAGCGCCCTGTTGGGCGGCAAGGGTTGACCCTTGCGCCACCTCTATCTGCTCTGCGAGGCCGTTACGCGCGACATTCTCTGCGGCGGCTTCAACGGCCACCCGGTCGGTGTCGAGAGCTATCACACGCACGCCGGCGCCCCCCAGCTTGGCCGCCGCAATCGCCAGTATGCCGGAGCCTGTGCCCAGGTCGAGTATAGCTGTCCCTGGCTGCACATACTCCTCCAGCGCGATCAGGCAGAGGCGGGTGGTGGGGTGTAGGCCGGTGCCGAACGCCATGCCGGGGTCGAGGTCCAGCACAACATCGCCTTGTTTCGGTGTGTACTCCAACCAGGAGGGCTTGATGACCACGCACTCGCCCATACGCTGGATGCCATAGTAGTCTTTCCAGGCGTTGGCCCAGTCCTCCTCCTTGCATACCTTTGCATTCAGGGAGCCGACCTGACGCAGTTGCCCCAGATGCCACAGCGCAGATTTCAGTTCTCGCCGCTTTCCGGGGGCCTCCTCGTCGTCGGCGATGTAGGTACGCACACTGACCGGGCGGGGAGGGTCTATCTCAGGCTGCTGCAACGCCGACCAGTCGGGGTACTCGTTAGGCGGCACGATCAGGGGCTGCTC
>JBBSIX010000015.1:0-20930 GCA_038231875.1 Chloroflexia bacterium
AGTAGGTGGGGAGAACTCGTGGGAGATTCACTGTAGGGGCAGGTCCCCGTGCCTGCCCTGGTCGGCGTTCCCCGAAGTTCGGGGCGAGGATGGAGGGCAGGCACGGGGACCTGTCCCTACAGACCGTTGCCTACCGCGTTCGGTGGGGTGATGAGCGTTCACAGTACAGTAGGGTTGATACTGCCGGCAACAGCTATTTCACCTGCACTTGCAAGGCATGGTAGCCGGTTGCGCCGTTGGGGTAGGCGTCGGTGCGGCGGGCGGTCTGGAGGTTGCCGAGGCCGTCGGTGGCGCGCACCAGCAGGGTGTACTTGCCCGCTTTCTTGGGTCTCCAACTGTAGGCCCACAGCGCCCACGATGTGCCGCTCATGGCAAGTTTCAAGTAGGCTGCGTTCCAGGTCGCCCCGCCGTCGGTGCTTACCTCTACTTTGCTGATGCTGCGATCCCCTGCGAAAGCTATGCCGGAGACTATTACTTCCTTGCCGGCTGCTACCTTGCCTGTGGGTGTGTCTATGCGGCTCATCGTGTTGACCGGGGCGGGTTCGCTCCAACCCTGCTCCGGCTGCTGCCAGTAGCCCTTGTAGTCGTACCCCACAAGTTCGATACTGTTGAGCCACTTGACGTGCTTCATACCGTAGATGCCCGGCACCAGCAGCCTCGCCGGGTAGCCGTGCTCCGAGGTGAGCGCATCCCCGCCCATCTCCCACACCAGCGCCACGTTGGGGTCCAGCGCTTTGGCTACTGGTATCGAGTCGGTGTAGCCGTCGTCGGCGTGCAGCACCACATCCTGTGCGCCGGCGCGCACTTTGGCCTTCTTAAGCAGGTCAGCCAGGGCCACTCCCTTCCAGGTCTGATTGCCGATGAGGCCGCCGCCGATAGGATTGCTGATGCACATCATACCGACCGCTATTTCTTTAGCGGGGAGCGCAGTAAGCTGTTTATAGGTGAGCGAATAGGGGTTGACGACCAGCCCGCGCACCGAGAGGGTCCACCCAGCCGAGGAAGGCGAGGGGTCGAAGAAGTTCTTGGAGACATGATAGAAGTTGGCGACCGGCGTCACCTCCCACAGGGCTATCGGCAGCGACGCGGGCAGGGCAGGTGTGTAGGTCGCCTGAGCTATCACGGGCGTATCTGTGGCTGTTGGTTCGGCTGTGGCTGTAGGGAGCGGCGTGGGCGGTTCGGGCGCAACGGTTGGCGGCACGTCGGGGGTGGCGGTAGGCGGCTCCACTGTGGGCAGTTCTTCCTGCTGAACCGTAGCGGTGGGAGCAGGGGTTTCGGTGGGTACTTCGGTAGGCGTCTCAGTGACCACTTCAGTGGACAACGCAGTAGGCGTGCCGGCAGGCGCTTCGGTGGAGCGCGCCCGGCCAACAGTGCGGGGGGTCGGCGCGTCCTCCGGTGCCGGAACGGGGTCTGAGCCGTTGCTTATGGAGGCTGCCTCATCAGGCGCAGGGCGATCAACGGGGCTGGTGAACCCGCCCTGATTGAGCACTGTGCCTGCATACCAGAAAATCCCGCCGCCCACAATTGCCATTAGGCCCCCGCCGGCTATACGCAGGAACGAGCGGCGGTTCCGCTCCGGCAGCAAGTAGAAGGGCGTTTCACCTCCGGCATTAGAGGCGGGCGTGGAAGGTTTGGGCAGCAGCATGTGTAACGTAACGCCGAACAGGAGCGCCAACAACATAAGGTTCGCCCACAACGGTACGGGTGTGTTGGAGTAGACCTCTGTGGCGCGAACGGCAAAAGGAGCCTCTCCCAACGCCGGCAAGAAAACGATGTTGAGCAGCGCCCCCAGCGCCAACCCGTACAGCAGACCGCTGGCGATGGTTCTAAAGAAGGCCGGTCGGCGCCCTGCATGAGGATTGGGGCGGCCCAGCCAGGCATACAGCAGCCCCAGCAGCGCCCCCAGCAGGAGCGTGCCTTCCAGCACAAGCGTGAACAGGAGAGGACGCCCGGCATAATAGAAAATGTCAAGCTGGGCAGAGAAAGCCTGCCCACCCATAAACCGCAGTATGGGGCCGAGCATCAGTTCGGGCACTGTGGGTACAGCCGCCCCGAAGCGCAAGGCAGCCATGACCGCCATCATAACCAGCGCTGCCCCCGCTCCCGCGCCTACGCCGGAGGCTATGCTGTATTCACCCCCCGAAGAGCGCATCGTTACTCCCATAACCGATCCTATCTGCCGGCCTTTACAGCTTTTCGTGATAGCCTTGTCGTAGCTTTATTATAGGCTATTTATGCAAAGGCAGGTTGCCCGGTAAATGTATGCTCATGTGGTGAGGAAGCAGGCATCTCGGCACACCTAGCGTACCGGCTCTGTCGGGGCATGGCAATTTGGTCCACAAGAGTCGGATAGCGCAAGGAGCCGCCATGCTTTATCATAAGGGCAGGAGGGATCGAGGTATGATGAGCGTAGGCACATGGGAGAAGCAAACGTTGCAGGACGATGCACATCGCTGGCGGGCAGTACTGAACAGAGACACCGGGAGTGACGGCACATTCGTGTACGCGGTGCGCTCGACGGGTGTGTTTTGCAGGCCGTCCTGCCCTTCGCGGCGGCCCAGGCGCGAGCAGGTGTTGTTCTTTCCTCTACCTGAAGTCGCCGGGCAGGCGGGGTTCCGAGCATGTTTGCGTTGCAAGCCCGACCAGACCCGCGTGCCCGACCCACAGCTGGAGCTAGTGCAACGAGTGTGCCGCCAGGTCGAGGCCGGCCTGCAACGCGGCGACCCGCTCAGGTTGGAAGACCTGGGCGAGGCGGTGGGCCTCAGCCCCTACCATTTGCAGAGGGTGTTTAAGCGCGTGGTGGGCATCACGCCCCGCCAGTACGCCGAAGCCTGCCGCCTAGCCAGGCTCAAGGCGGGATTGAAGGAGGGAGAAACAGTGACGAACGCGTTGTACGATGCAGGCTATAGCTCCAGCAGCCGCCTGTACGAAAAGTCGGATACGCACCTGGGTATGACCCCTGCCTCCTACAGCCGGGGTGGGGAAGGGGCGCGCATAAGCTACACGGTAGTGGCTAGTCCGCTTGGGCGCCTCCTGGTAGCGGCCACCGAACGTGGGGTGTGCGCCGTCAAGATGGGCGACGACGATGGCGAACTGGCTGCTATTCTCCTGACCGAGTATCCTGCCGCCGATATACAGCGCGATGACTCCGCGCTTGGCGAGTGGGTGGAGGCTATTCTGGCTCACCTGTCGGGCAAGCAACCCAACCTCGATTTGCCCCTCGATGTGCAGGCCACCGCCTTCCAGTGGCGCGTGTGGGAGGAACTGCGGGCGATACCATACGGCTCGACCCGCTCCTACACCCAGGTTGCCGAGGCTATAGGCCAGCCAGGAGCGGCGAGGGCGGTGGCGTCGGCATGCGCGGCCAATCGCGCGGCCCTCATCGTGCCGTGCCACCGTGTGGTGCGGGAAAGTGGAGATTTAGGCGGCTATAGGTGGGGGCTTGAGCGCAAGCGCAAGCTGCTTGAGCAGGAGAAAGCCGGAGGCTAAACCCGCTCCAACCAACTTAGTACCGTCTCAACAAACCACCGGGGGCGCTGCAAATGCACATCGTGGCCCACTTCCGGGACGATATGGTACGTGGAGTTGGGGATGCGGGAGGCAAGTTCGCGGGTCATGGCGGGCATGGCGAAAGGGTCGAGTGCGCCGCTGATGAGGAGGGCCGGGCATCTTATCTCGTCCACACAGGAGAGGCTGATGTCGCCGCCCTCGGTAAGTATGGCTTTGGAGGCCGCCGTCCAACTCTTTATCGTTTCACGTGCCGCCTGCTCGCCATACGCCGCGATCAGATAGCTGCGCCAGCCGCTCAAGTCGCCTGTTTCATCGTCCATCATATGGCCTATAGCCGCCAGCATAGTGGGCACATCGGGGCCGTTGAGAGTGCCCGCCGCGCCCCACTCGATCACCGAGCGCACCGTGTCGGGGTAAAGCACCGCCATAAGCAAGGCCACCTCACCCCCATCGCTGAAGCCCGCCACATGCGCCTGTTCTATCCCCAGGTGTCGCAGGAGCGCAGCCATAGTGTGAGCGTCGTCGCTGTAAAAGGAAGAAGGGTAGGCGCGGGGCTGAGGGCCGGAGCGACCGGAGCCGGGCAGGTCGGCTACTACAACCCGGTACTCCGCCTGGAGCGCATCCGTGACCCCTCCCAGGCTGTCTCCCCCCTCGGTGAAGCCGGGCATGAGCAAGAGCGGCTCTCCCTGGCCGTGCTGCTCATAGTAAAGGCGTGCGCCATTGTGGTCGAAGTAGGACATGCATGTAAACTTGAGAGGACGTATGTACAAAGACGGAGACTGCGCTGACGGAGACTACACTAAACACAAAGACGCAAAGGACGACGCAAAGATTTAAGGTTGTTCTCGCATACCAACTGTGTCTTCCCATGCCGGCATGCCGGCGACCATTCTTGACCGGCCTCTGAACAATAAGAATCTTTGTGTGGTCCTTTGTGTTTCCGTCTCGTCTTTGCGTTTTCGCCACGGTAAGGTAGAGCTACTCCGTTGCCGCACGCGCACTTTTGAGTAGATTGGAGGCGATTACTATCCTCTGTATCTGAGAAGTGCCCTCGTAGATTTCGCCTATCTTGGCATCGCGGAAGAAGCGCTCGACCGGGTACTCTTTGACGTAGCCGTAGCCACCGTGTATTTGCACAGCATTATTAGCGCTCCGCATGGCAAGCTCGGTGGCGAACAGCTTTGCCATACTCGCCTCTTTGCTGACGCGCCGGCCCCGGTCGCGCATGGTAGCGGCGCGGTACAAGAGGAGCCGGGCGGCGCTCAAGCCGGTCGCCATGTCTGCCAGCATGAACTGGATCGCCTGCTGGTCAGCGATGGGGCCGCCAAACTGTTCCCTGCCCAGGCTGTAGTTGATGGCCTCCTCCAGCACGCGCTGAGTAATGCCCACGCCCTGGGCCGCGATGCCTATGCGCCCGCCGTCGAGCAGCGACATGGCTACCTTGAACCCCTCCCCCTCGCCGGCCAGCAAGTTCTCAGCCGGTACTTCGGCGTTCTCGAAAATAAGCTGAGTCGTCTCGGAGGCTCGGATGCCCATCTTCTGTTCCAGCTTGCCCACGCTTAGGCCGGGCGTATCTTTAGCCACCACAAAAGCCGATATGTTGCGCGAGGGCCGGTCGCTGTTGCCTGTGACGGCAAAGAGCAGGCAAACGTCGCACGATTTGCCGGAGGTGATCCAGGTCTTGGTGCCGTTGACCACGTATACATCGCCCCGCTTTTCGGCTGAGGTACGCATGGCAGCGGGGTTCGAGCCGGCGTGCGCCTCGCTGAGGGCATACGCGCCCAGCCACTCGCCCGAGGCCAGACGAGGCAAGAACCGCTCTTTCTGCTCGGCTGTGCCGAACTGCACCAGCGCGCCGCACACCAGCGAGTTGTGTACAGATAAGACGGTAGCCAGGGCGGGAACCACCCGGTTGATCTCCTCAAGCATCAGGATGTAGGACAGGGTATCGGCTCCCACCCCTCCGTATTCTTCGGGCACGGTCATGCCGGCGAAGCCGAGTTGGGCCATCTTGTCGAACATCTCGCGGGGGAAAATCTCCTGCTCGTCCCATTCCTGGGCCTGCGGCTCCAGTTCACGGAGGGCGAAGTCGCGGGCGGTGTCGCGGATGAGTGTTTGTTCGGGTGTGAGGTCTAGGTTCATAGGTTCCTATGTTGGTTGTTTCCTAATGCGCGGAGCGGCTTGCCTATGCCACGCCCGCCGGCATCCCTCGCTTGGCTTCTTTGAGCACCTCTCGTGCTATAACCAGCCTTTGTATCTCGCTGGTCCCTTCGCCTATCTCGGTGAGGCGCACGTCGCGGTAGTACCGCTCGACCTGGGCCTCGGTGATGTAGCCGAAGCCGCCATGCACCTGGATAGCTTTGTGGCAGCACTCCTCGCCCACCTCCGAGGCGAACAGCTTTGCCATCGCCGCTTCTTTGGTGAACGGCTTCTTCCGGTCTTTGCGCCAGGCCGCCTGGTACACCAGCAGGCGGGCCGCCTCAAGCTTGGTCGCCATGTCCGCCAGCATAAACTGCACCGCCTGGAAGTTGGCGATAGGCTGTCCGAATTGCTCACGCTCCTGCGAATAGCGCAGCGCCGCATCGAGGGCCGCCTGCCCCAACCCCAACGCCATCGCGCCGATGGAAATGCGACCGCCGTCCAGTATCTCCAAGAATTGTTTGAAGCCTTGCCCCTCGTCGCCCAGTATATTCTCCAACGGCACGCGCACATTCTCGAAGAACACAGGCGAGGTGATAGACGAGCGCAGGCCCATCTTGTCCTCGTCTTTGCCGAACGTCACGCCCTCCGTGTTCTCCGGGACGATAAAAGAGGAGATGCCCCGCGAACCTGTGGCCTTCGGGTCGGTCTTGGCGGTGATCACCATCACACCCGCGATGCGCCCCGAAGTCATATACAGCTTGGAGCCGTTGATGCGCCAGTGGCCGTCCTCCTGCACCCCCACCGTTTTGGTGCCGCCGGCATCTGAGCCGGCCTGTGGCTCAGTCAGGCCGAACGCCCCGATCATCTTGCCTTGCGCCTGCGGAACCAGGTACTTTCGCTTCTGCTCCTCGGTGCCGAACAGATAGAAAGGAGCCGCGCCCAGCGAAGTGTGCGCCGCCAGAGTGAGGCCGAGCGAGCCGTCGGCGCGCGAAATCTCCTCGACCGCTATAGCATAGGAGATAGTATCGCCGCCCGCGCCGCCGTATTCTTCGGAGAAGGGCACGCCCAGCAGCCCCATCGCAGCCATCTTCTCGATAATGTCGTGGGGGAACTCGTGCGTCTTGTCGCGCTCCAAAGCGCCTGGGGCAATTTCCTTCTCGGCGAAGTCGCGCACCGTTCGGCGAAATAGCTTGTGTTCTTCGGAAAGCTCGAAATCCATCATGCCTCCTCGTTGAGGTCGATACCAGGGGTCAAAACAGGGGCCGTAAAGGGCCGCCTTCGCTTTACTATTCTAAGCTAAGTATAGCTTCAAGGCAGAACAGCGTCAATGCATCCCTACCTGGTGATTACCCATATCTCAAAGCTATGTACGCTGCCATGTTGGGGAATAAGGAAATACTCCACTTTGTCAATTCCGAACGCAGTGAGGAATCAGTGGGTGGAGCATGACTGTGGGTGGCGGAGTACCTGCTCTGTGTTATTCCGCACCGATTTATGTGTATGCATACTGTCATACTGGCGCACTGATTCCTCACTGCGTTCGAAATGACAAAGTGGAGTACTTCCTCGCCTGCCGGTAGCGTTATCAAGCGCCGCTTGAACCGCCTGAGATGTGGGTAATCACCAGACCCCCTATCTACCCTCTTTCCTTTACTGTTTCCTCCACCCCCAAATCTGAACACTTACCCCCACAGAGGGGGTTTCTCATAATCAAGCCGGCGTGCTATAATTGCCTTAACCTGAACAATCTCGGCCCCTCAACGACCGGAGCCGCCTGGAGTCTTTATTTTGTCCGTCCGTAAGAATCATATGAGCGTAGCCGACTTGCGCGCCTTGCTCAATCGCGAGCGATACGAAGCGTTGTCGGTACGCGACCCCATCGCTATCGCCGGCGCCGCCGAACGGTACAACATCCTGGATGCGGTGCTGGTTACTTTTCCCGACACCGATGTGCTCGACCTGTATAAACCGCTCTTGTCGGTGTCGCAAACGGCCAAGCTCCTGGGCTATAAGCCGAAAGAGGTAAGGCGGCTGTTGGGACAGGGCAAGCTGTCGGGCAAGAAGCAGGGCAGCGAATGGCGCGTCCCGCTCAAGGTTGTGCTGTAATGAACAGCCTGGGCTGACGGTTGCCGGCTGTTGTTTATCTTCCACATAGGAGGTTTTTGTATGGCGATCAGCGTCGAAGGCACGGCAGCAAACAAGCAGAACACCGGCGAAGGCTTTGTCTCCAAGCGTATAGAAGCGGTGCCGCCCTCAGGCATACGCAGGTTTTTCGACATCGCAGCCACTATGTCCGATGTGATCTCTCTGGGCATCGGCGAGCCTGATTTTGTGACCCCCGCCCCTATTGTGCGGGCAGGCGTGCGCTCGCTCGAAGAAGGCCACACCAGCTACACCTCCAACTCCGGCATCCTGGAGCTTCGGGAGCTTGTCTCGGCGCAACTGGAAAAGCTGTACAGCGTCCGGTATGACCCCGAAACCGAACTGCTGGTGACGGTGGGGGTGAGCGAAGCGCTCTTGCTGGCCTTGATGTCGGTACTGGAAGCGGGCGATGAAGTGATCGTGCCGGAGCCGAGCTTCGTAGCTTACCAGCCGACTGTGGTATTCGCCGGAGGCAAGCCGGTGGCCGTGCCCACCTATGTGGAACAGGAATTCAGGGTCACGGTAGATGACCTTGAGCGGGCGCGCACGCCTCGGACGAAAGCTGTTCTGCTCGGATACCCCAACAACCCCACCGGGGCCGTGTTGGACCGCGACAGGCTGAGAGAGATAGCCGAGTGGGTGCAGAGACACAATCTGTTGGTGGTTTCCGATGAGATTTACGACCGGCTGGTGTATGGTATCGAGCACACCTGCTTCTCGTCGCTGCCCGGCATGTGGGAGCGCACCATACTGCTGGGGGGCTTCTCCAAGTCGTATGCAATGACCGGCTGGCGGATCGGCTACGCAGCCGCGCCCCCGCCCGTGCTGGCGGCGATGCGGAAAATACACCAGTACATCATCATGTCGGCCCCCACAACAGGCCAGGAAGCGGCCATCGAGGCGCTCAAGTCGGGCGAGCCGTTTGTGGAGGCTATGCGCGAGGAGTACGACCGGCGCAGGCGCACGATAGTGGACGGCTTCAACCGTATCGGCCTCGACTGCTTCGAGCCGCGCGGGGCTTTCTACGCCTTCCCCTCAATAGAGAGCACCGGCCTGAGCGACGAGGAGTTCTCCGAGCGGCTCTTGATGGAGCACAAAGTGGCGATGGTCCCAGGCTCGGCCTTCGGCAAGTCGGGTGCAGGCCACGCCCGCGCCTCCTACGCCACCTCGCTACCTAATATCGAGGAAGCGCTGGACAGGATCGAGCGGTTCGTGAATGGGGTGAGAGGGTAGAAGGGGAACCAAATAGCAGGCTTTCCAGATAGACCTACGGCAGCCCCAGCGTCAGGGCCTCCAGCGCGAGGCGTGGGTTGACGTTCTCCATCAGTTGGCGGCGGGTGCGCTGCACCAGCCTCACGGCATCTGCCGCCCCCTGTAACGTGGTGCGGCGGGCGAGAGCCTGCAAAGCCTGCATCTGGTCCGCGCCGGCGGCAAGCTCCGGGGCCGATGCTTTTACAACCAGCACGTCGCGCCACCAGGCTTCCCATTCTTCCAGCATCTCGAAAAGCTCCGGTCGTGCGTCGGAAAAACGCTTGGCATAGCGGGAGGCGGCCTCTATACGGTCCAGCACCGGCGCGCCCACTAAGAGCGACACTTCCTCAAGCGCGGCCCGCCGCCGTTGCATCGCTTCGCGGTCGGAGAGCAAGCCCACCGCGTAGCCGAGCCGCCCGCCTGAGTGAGCCGCGAGCGTTGTGGCCTGCTCGTCCTCGGCTCCCCAAGCCTCCTTCAGGCCGGCTGCCGTTAGTGCGCGAGGCAACGGTCGTAATTGCACCTGCACACACCTCGACGAGATGGTGGGCAGCACCGACTCTGCGTCCGGGGCCAGCAAAATCAGCACGCTGTGGGCCGGAGGCTCCTCCAGCGTCTTAAGCAGGCAGTTGGAAGCCTCCGGGTTGAGGCGGTCGGCGTCGCCTATCAGATAGAACTTGCGCTCGGCTGAGTGCGGGTTGAGGCCCACTGCCGATTGCATGTTGCGGATTATATCTATCTTTAGCTCTTTGGCGGGCGCGCCCTTTTTGCCTTCCTCCAACGTCTGCGCCTGCACCAGCAGATTTATCTCAGATATATCAGGGTGCGCTCCCCTGGCGATGCGGCTGCACGATGGGCACAGCAGGCACGGCACATCGGGCCAGGCATGCTCGGCGGGCCGCTCGCCCTGGCAGTTTACCGCCATAGCCAGCAGCATCGCCAGCGTGTGCTTGCCGACACCCTCCGGCCCCGTGAACAGGTAGGCATGCGATAGCCGGCCTTCGCGCAACGAGCGGCGCAGTGTGCCGACGGCGGTGTCGTGCCCGATGATTGGCCAGCCGGAGGGTTGAGGCGAAATGTTGTGTGGGGCGATCACTTTAGGAGCGGGCCGAGGCAGCTTTGGCGGTTTTGGGGGCTTTGGAGGCGGCGGCGGGGCCGAGCGCGGCATTCAGGCGTTTGCGGTCCTCGCTGGTTAGCATCTTGGGTAGCGAGCGCGTATCTTCCCGCTCCCCGCCCATAAAGCTCTGTATGTCCCTAACGGCATCCTTGATCTCGTTTATCGGCACGGCTGGGTAGGTACACGCATTTACTTCGATTTCGGGGTTGGCGATGAACACTACCAGCCCCTGCACGGGCACTTCAGGCTTGTCGATGCCCTGCATCAACCGGCCCACCGCCTCTACGGAAGCGTTCAGGTCGGCGGTGGGGTTGCCGATGGCCGGGCGGGTTCCGGTCAGGCGGTCCAGCATGCCCATGCGGGTGTGCCATTGGTCGTTCTTGCAAGTGACCGGGCCTAGAGCCTCGTTCGCCCCGATCACGATCACCCCGCTGGGGGTGATGATCATGTGGTCCACCTTGCGCCCCTCCACCACAGGGTTGTGGTGCAGGCTGTACTTATCGCTCAACCCCTTCAGTTCGTTGTTCATTATCGCGCTGGTTTGCGGGGCGTTTTGTAGTTTACGCACCCTGGCGCGCCCAATCGTCCACAAAGGCAGGCCCGCCAGCAAAAAGGGATAAGATAGATAGACCAACAAAGGGGCTTGCCCAAAGAATAGCGACCCTAAAAAGGAGATCAGCACGCAAGCTAATCCCGCAAGCTGCATTCGCTTGGCGCGGCGCAGAGCGGACTGGTCATCGGTTGCGTGCGTGTAAATATTCATGCGATAAGAGGTTGTGTCGGGGAGGTCCGCTTGAAGCGGTACGGATGCCGTGCTAAACTTGCTGTGTGCCTAAGTCTAACACAAGCCCGACAGCCGTTCAAGTAGCCGATCATCGGAGGGATGACCGCCCGGATGTTACTGCCGTCATTGTCAGTTGGAACGTGCGCGAACTGTTGGGGGAATGCCTGGACGCGCTCCTGATGGAGGGGAGGAGAAGCGGCATTACCCTGGAGACCATCGTGGTAGACAATGCCTCAAGCGACGGCAGCGCGGAGGTGTTGCGGGCCAGAGAAGGTGTGAAGCTGATCGAGAGTGGCCGCAACCTCGGCTATGGCCGGGCCAACAACCTGGGCATGGTGCGTGGAGACGGACGCTACTTCTTGATTTTGAACCCCGATGTAGTATTGCTGGAGGGGGCGCTCGCTGCCCTGCTGAACTTCGCCGAGGCGTGCCCCCAGGCCGGCATCGTTTCGCCCCGGCTGCTCAACAAAGACGGCTCCTTGCAGCGCTCGGCTTTTCGTTTTCCAACGCTGCTCATGTCGGCGATTGACCTCTTTCCGCTTCCCATGTGGGTGCCGGGCCGTTTGCGGAGGGCGCTGCTCGACTCTCGCCTGAACGGGCGGTATCCCCAGGAAGGCGCGGCGGGGGAGCCGTTCAGGGTAGACCACCCGCTCGGAGCCTGTATGCTAATCCCGCGCGAGGCGTACCGCGAATGTGGCGGCTTCGACCCGCACATTTTTATGTACTCTGAGGAGATAGACCTGGCGATGCGCTACGCCCAGGCGGGCCGCCAGGCGTGGCAAGTTCCAGGAGCAAGGGCTGTACACCTGGGTGGACGCAGCACGGGGCAAGTACACCCGCGCATGCTGCTCGAATTGTGGCGCTCTCGCCTCTACCTCTACCGCAAGCACCGCTCCCGACCCGCCTACTTTGCGCTGGCGGGCCTGCTGCTGCTTGTTCAGGTGGGGCGGGCGTTGGGAGCGGCAGCGGCCTGGGCCGCCGGCAGGATAGACCGCCGCGAGGCGTGGGCCGCCCTACACAGGGCGCGCGCCCTGGCGCGACTGGCGTTCCTCCGATGAAAAAGGCCGGCTTGACGGTGGTGGCGCTTGCCTGGCGGGAGGGCGAGCAACTGCGTAGTTGCTTCGGGAGCCTCCGCCCACTCTTGGAGCAAACAGGCGCGGAAACCCTCATTGTGCTGGATGCTGAGGCCGACCCGATAACAGCCGCGATAGCCGGCGAGGTTGCCGACAGGGTGGCCCTACACCCCTTCAGCAACTTCGCAGCGCAGCGCAACCGAGCGCTGGATTTGGCCCGCTCCGAGTGGGTGTTCTTCATAGACGCCGACGAGCAGATGACCCCTCAACTGGCAAGGGAGCTTGGGCTGGCAACAATGGGGCAGGGGCATGCCGCCTACAGAGTGCCGCGCCGCAACATCTTGTTCGGACACGAGGTGCGCTATGCCGGCTGGTGGCCCGACTACCAGATACGGCTGCTTTGCAGAGCAGCCTGCCGCTACGATGAGAGCCGCAAGGTACACGAACTGCCCAACGTAACGGGCAGCATAGGCACGCTACAGCAACCGCTCCTCCACTACAACTACAAAAGTTGGCGGCAGTTCATCGAGAAGCAGCGCGCCTATGCCCCTCTTGACGCGCAGGCCAGATACGAGGCGGGCGCAAGGGCGCGCCCCCGCAGCTTCATCGGCCAGCCGTTACGCGAATTCAAGCGGCGCTTTATCGAGTATCGAGGCTATCGAGGCGGTCTGCTGGGGTTCGCACTGTCCACCGCCATGAGCCTCTATACCCTGCTGGTCTATTTGCATCTCTGGAGATTGCAACACAGAGAGGTCTAGGTGGGTGGCTGGTGTGGGTGGCCGGTGCAACAGCAAGGAACGAGTAGGGCGGCTTCAATCCAGGTAGAGCATCTCGGTCTCGTAGCTTTCCAGGCCGCCTTCAGGGAGGTTGTTTTCGATGAAGTTGACTACTTTGGAGAGCACCTCGTCGGCGTGGCGAGCGTTGTTGCTGACGCAGGCAACGCCGATGACGGCATGCCGCCACTGATCGAGGTCGCCCACTTCGGCGGCAGCTACGTGGAATTGGTTGATGGTGCGTGCGAGCAGCGATCTCACATCCTGCCGCTTGTCTTTGAGGGAATAGTTCTCAGGTAGAAAGAGGGTAATGCGTGCAGTGCCGACTATCATAGGGCTGTTTTGGGGTATCAGGGTAAAAAGAAAGCCCTGGTTGGGCAGGGGGGTTTTGTTGAACCAGTGTACGCGAGTGGGGGTCAGTTGCTCTATGCAACTTGAGCTTTTGAGCCGACTAGAGGCACCGAGCGGATTCGAACCGCTGGTCGAGCTTTTGCAGAGCTCTGCCTTGCCACTTGGCCACGGTGCCTTATGTTTACGCCAAATCTTAGCACAACCCCGGCAGACCTGTCAAGGTTTGCAATTAGGGCCGGGTGTGCCTTATAATAGGGTGGCCCGTTAAGGTGGCCTGTAAAAGGGTAGCTTGTAGCTTGTGGCTTACACCTCAAGCGCCATGCTGAGATATAAACGCTGTGGAGATATGCCGCCCATGCAACAACTCATCGAAAAAGGCCGCCTCGTGCTCCGCTTGATGAACGACCAGCGCGTATCTACATGGGTCAGATACGGCATACCGCTGTTCATCCTCCTATATTTCGTCTCACCAATTGACGTGATACCAGACTTCATAGTGGGCTTGGGCCAGTTGGACGATTTTGGTGTGGTTCTCCTGGGGATGAACTTGATGATACGCTTCTCCCCGGACCACGTGGTGGGCGAGCACCGACGCGCTTTAGGATACGATGTAGCGGAGACCACAGAACGCACAGCGCCCGCAGGCTCCAGTCGCGATGGACGCGACGGCGGCAGTGCCAACTATTGGAACACACCGCCTAGTAAAAACGGCCAGGCTACCACTCGCATGTCGGACCGAAGCCGGCCCCTTGATGGTGAATACAGAGTAGTCGGCGACAGATAAGCCGGGCGCCGGCGGTAAAGAGCACAAACAGCAGAGGAGTGTTACTTACGATGGTAAAGAAAGGCAACCGCCCTGCCAAAGCCAACCAGCAAAGGGCCAAACAGGAGCAGTGGAAGCGTCGCATAGCTTCTCAAGCGGAATCGTCAGGCGTTACATCGGTAATGGAGAGCGAGGAGGCTTTTGAAGATGGTGTGGGCAGCGAAGTCGCTCTAGTAGCCGCAACCCCCACAGCAGCCTCAACTACAGCGCGGCCTGTTCCCGGCGCACGCCCAAGCCAGGCGCGGGCGCAATCCCCCGCCACTGCCGGCGCCGCCCAGAGGCGCGCCACCGCCGCACTTCGGGCCAACCGCTCCCGTTTGGCTGCTAATGTCCTGAGCGTTGAGGATGAGATGCACTATGTGCGTGTAGACATCCGCAGGCTTATCATCCTCACTGCCCTCTGCCTGGCAGTGCTTGCGCTGTTGTTCTTTTTGATACCAAGATAGTCAAGGTATTCGTGCAGGGGCAGGTCGCCCGTGCCTGCCCTCTATTCTTGCCCCGATCTTCGGGGAATGCCGACAAGTGCAGGCACGAGGGTGGTTTCAGCTTCGCAATTCAGGTTACGCCCAAATTCAGGCCCCACACGGCATCGGTCCACCTCAAGTCTGAACATTTACATTGAGACAACAAAAAACTCAGCCGTGAAGGGCTGAGTTTTTTGTTGTTATCTAAAGAAGAGCAGCCGGCTAGACTTCATCCTCGTCATCGTCGTCTTCTTCCTCGTACTCTGCTTCTTCGCTTTCCTCAGCATCGGCATCTACATCTTCGGCCCCAAACTCATCCGAGCTGTCCTCGTCCTCTTCCATGCCGTACTTAAGGGCGCCCTCGCGCATGTAGGGGCGATAAGCCCCAACCGGCAGAGCTTTGGGGGGGAACGACAGTTTGCCGCGCTGCGATGGGTGCTGGTAAGTCTCGCGGATAATGATGGTGATGGTGCGCTCCGAGACGGCGGTAACGGCTGCCGTGTAGCGGTTGCCCGCCTCAGCCATGCCGCTCAGGCGCTTCGCCAACTTGGGTTCGACCGAACCGACGTACTGCCCATCCTCATCGTATACCCCCAGAGCGGCCCCTTTCACCCGGAGTTCCACCCGGTCGCCCGGGGTAAGTTGGAGCAATACCTCGGGTTCGCCCAGCTTGATCAGGCTGGTGAGGCCGGTCTTGCCGGTCTCCTCGATGAAGATGTTGGGATTGATGCGCTCGACTTGCTGTGCCGGGGTGGGGCCGGCGGCGCGAGAGCCTGCGGCCTTGCCCGCCGGTACTTTCTCGGCAAGATGGGCCAGGCGTTCTACATTCTTCTTGGCGATGATATTGTTGGGGTCAAGTTCTATGGCGCGCCGATAAGTGGTCAGCGCATCTTGATAGCGGCCCATTTCCATGAGGGCTTTGCCCAGCCTGTTGTATGCGTCGGCATCATTGGGGTAAAGCTCTATAATTTTGCGGTTTACGTCGGCGGCCTCGGACCAGCGATTCTGCATCGCCAGCGCGATAGCGCGCTCCGGGAGCACACGCCTGAGCCTGGCCCCCTCTTCACTTTGGTTTGGCATCATTTTTTTGTCCTCGCTTTCAACCTTGCAAGCCGTCCACCCCACTTTGTGCATCCTATGTGCGGTGGGCCGGTAATACCTTCTCTAAATGTGTAAACGTATGAATACGCTTTTTGGTTCAAAACGTCAATAGCTTTATAAACTTCCTTTTGCACATCCCTCGATATTGTGTGCCAGAGCAACTATCCCAAAGCAAACTGCGTGCCCGGTGTTCGACGCAGACAAGTAGGAGTTCCGGGTGTTTTTTCACCGCCGGCAGTGGCACAGCGCGCCTCTGTAGGCGGGAGCAACTCTTACAGTCGCACCAGCGCTACAAGTTGTGATTATTTATACGAATTGGGATACTGTTTAGTTGTTGGGAATGGGGGGTACTTTTGGGCTATTCGCGGGTAGGACCTGCGGATATGCTGAGGTTAGCGGGATTTGCAGTTTGCGCGACCTGGCTTTGGAGAGCGCGCCCAGGGCATCGGGGCACTCGTGTACTACTCGCACCAAGCGGCCTTGCATAGACCAGGGGCCGGCTTCTTCTATCTTTGCGATTACCATCTGGCCGGTCCTGTCCTTGTCGCCTCCCTCAGTGGGCAGGAAAACGATCTTGTTGCCGCGTGTCCGGCCCATCCACTTGCCGCGCTCGTTACTTTCGATAAGCAGTTCCATATCTTCACCGACATGGCGGCTGTTTAACTCGCGCGCAATGCCTTCCTGCAAGGCTTCAACGGCATGCAGGCGGATCATCTTTTCTTCGTGGGGTATGCTGTCGGGCCACGTGGCGGCTACCGTGCCTGGGCGAGGCGAGTAGGCGGCTACGTGGACTTTATCGAAGCGTATCTCCTGGAGCAGGTCCAGCGTGTGCATGAACTGATCATGGCTCTCGCCGGGGAAGCCCACAATGATGTCGGTTGCCAGGGTAACGCCGGGTATCGTCTCGCGGATGCGGCGGATCAGGTCGCGGTAGTAGCGCAGGGTGTAGCGGCGTTTCATCCGCTTGATAACCTCGTCGTCGCCTGCCTGCACCGGCAGGTTGATATGCTCCATTGCTTTGGGCAGGCGGCCCACCGCGTCAATAAGGTCCTGCGCCATATCCTTTGGGTGCGAGGTGAGAAAGCGTATGCGCCACAGGTCGTCTATGTGGTCGAGGCGTTCGAGAAGAGCGGCAAGGTCGGTGCGCTCCGGCAGGTCGTGGCCGAAGGTGTCCACGTTCTGCCCCAACAGCGTCACCTCGCGCACTCCCTGCGCGGTCAAACCCTCTACCTCGCGGGCAACCTCCTCGATGCTGCGGCTGCGCTCTTTGCCCCGGCGGAACGGCACGATGCAGTAGGTACAGGTTTTATTGCAGCCATAGATGATCGGGATGTAGGAGGCGATGCCGCCGGCCTGCGCGGTGGGCAGGATACCTTCGAGAGCCAGCGCCACGCCGTACTCGCCTAGGTCGGGGGCCGCATTGTCCGGCAGGCCAACCAGGAAATCCTGCACGGCTGAAGGCTTGAAAAAGAGGTCCACCATCGGGAAGCGGCGGCGCAGCGTCGTCTGGTCTTCAGTGACCATGCAGCCGGTGAGGGCCACAAAGAGATTGGGATTGTGCCGCTTGAGTTGGGCCACCTCGCCCAGTTTGCCGACGATGCGGTCCTCGGCAGCCTGGCGAACCACGCACGAATTGAGCACCACAACATTCGCCTCGCCGATCTCCGGGGCCTCAGCGTAGCCCTGTCCTCGGAGGGTAGCGGCCACGTAGTTGGAGTCGGCCACGTTCATCTGGCAGCCAACAGTCCATATATAGTAGCTTTTGGCGCTTTGTTGTTCCTGTGTGTTTGCCATGTGAGCTTTCTCGCTTTCTGTGTCGGCAGGTAATTATACTGAAGATGGGGTTGGGGCGCAAGCGCAATTGTGCCGGCGATTACCCACATCCAAACGTTTTTAGAGAAGGGGAAGTCATCTCATGGCAAATCAACTGTACATTGTCATTCTGAGTAATCATGGCTCTCATGCCACAACCGACAATGAAAATGTGCGCGTCCGTAGGGGCACGGCGCGCCGTGCCCCTACCCTTCTCTATTTTCAGAGGAGTTCCACATGATTCTCCGACATGGCAGCATAACGTAGCTTCAGATGTGGGTAGCCACCAGGAGATGTATGCCGTGAACCTGCACCCCCGCTTTTACCTATACGCCCCCTCCTGAACGCTTACCCTGCGCCAACCTTTGTCGCCACGCCTCCCTCCGTTTTGTTATACTGTATACTGATACGGAAATGTTGCAGATTTGTAAACGGGCAACATATAGCAGAGGGCGCCTATTTTGAATGCTGTTTTTAAAGTCGCTCCGTTCAGTGCAACTGCCTGGGTGTGGACGATCACCTTCCTCGGTGGTCTGCTTTTTTTCGCTGTGCGGGCATTCCTGGCGGGCACATCGGCTGACCTGTTCGACGTTGGGGCTGCTGTTTTGCTGGGCGCTCTCACTCTCTATGCCCTTGTTCGCTCGGTGCGCGGCTATAGGGTAGGCGACGGACAGGTGGCGATTGTTAGATTGGGGCCGGGGCGCATCAATATCCACCGCAGCGACATAAGCAGCATCGAGGCGCAGCCCGACATAGGCTCCTTCTTCAATATGTCGTTCTTAAGCATAGGCGGGCTGTTCGGTTGGGCAGGCAAGGCGCGGGTGCGCCGCACCGCCGACTTACAATCGCTGGATGCCGACGTGTTCGGCACAAACTCCGCCTACGCGGTGCTGATGCGCCTCAAGAGCGGGCGCACTCTCATCCTCACCCCTGCCGACCCCGCCGGTTTTGTGGCGGCTGTACGGGGGCTGGAGCCGCCTGCCGTTACCGATAAACGCAACCGCAGAGGTTAGTTGCGGCGCAACCTGGATAAGGAGACTGTTTTGCAAACGAGGGTAGGTTACTACGCCGACAAACTGTTGGAGATGGGCTGGCTCATGGCTGCGGTTATGGTGCCTCTGTTCTTCAACGTCTACAGCAGCCGTGTGTTCGAGCCGGACAAGATTTCGCTGCTGCGCTCGCTTGTGCTTGTCATGGCGGCGGTGTGGATCATCAAGCTGGCGGAGGGGGGCTACCGAGCATTCAGGCAGCGCGCCGAGGAACCCACGCCGGGCAACGCTCCCGGTAGCAGGCGCGGGAAAGTCGCCTCTGCGGTCAACGGCGCGGCGGCTGCGGGTGCGCCCTCCTGGTGGGGCTTCCCGCGCGTGCCAATGCTTATTCCCATCTTCGTGTATGCCCTGGCCTATCTGATCAGCAGCCTCCTGACCGTCACGCCCTACGCCACGCTTTGGGGGTCATACCAGCGCTTGCAGGGAACCTACACACAGTACAGCTACATCATGCTGGCCTTGATCGTCATCGTCAACATGCGTAGCAGGGCGCAGTTCGAGCGGCTCATCAATTTCATGTTGCTTACCTCGCTGCCGGTGGCCCTGTACGGTTTCTTGCAGGCGGCGCGCCTCGACCCGCTGCCCTGGGCGGGCGATACGGCCAGCCGGGTGGCCTCGTCCATGGGCAACGCCATCTTCGTGGCTGCCTGGCTTATTATGGTGACCCCTTTCGCGGCATACCGCCTCTTTACCGGCTTGACTGCCACTTACAAGGCGCGCGCCGAGAGCCGTGAAACGGTGGAGGCGCCTCTTGAGGGAGAGCGTCGCCGTCCCTCCCGCGTTCGCTACGACGTTCCGAGCTACGGCTGGGCGGTGGTCACGGCGGGTGTGGGAGTTATTTTTATCCAGCTATTCTTTTTCTTCCTGGTGCTCAAGGTGCAGGCAGGGCTGGCTTTCCCAGATGCTGCGACGTGGTGGATGATGCCGTTGGGCTTGCTCGTCTTCTTCGTGGGAGCCTGGGCGCTCGAATGGCTCGGCCGGCGGCGCGACGACCCGGCGGTTGCGAGCCTTGTTTTGCCCATCGTGGGTGTGACCTTTTCCATCGTGTTGGCGCTCACCCTGGTCTTTACATGGTCAATCGAGCGTGTGAACCTCCCTAACGGTAGCTCTAACGTGGCTCCCAAGGTGGGGCTGGACGGCTCAGGCTTTCTGTGGGTGCTCTTCTTTATGCTGCTGTGGGCTACTATTGGGGCAGGAGCCTATGCCCTGGCCGCAAGCGAGCGCCTCGAGGGGGACACCACACCCAGTCGAGGCATCACGCATGTTTTCCTCAACATCGGCTACGCGATGCTGCTCTTTATCCAGATACTTGCCATCTACCTGACGCAGAGCCGGGGTCCCTGGCTCGGCTTCGGGGCGGCGTTCGTGACTTTCGCCGTCGCGATGTGGTTAGTGGGCCGCAGAAGTGGAGTACGCTGGATGGCGCGCATCGGCGGGGGTGTGTCGGTTGTCTTGCTGGCGGCTGCCCTCTTTGTAGCCGCCTTGAACATACCCGGCTCGCCTCTACAGAGCCTCGACAACCTGCCTGTGGTGGGCCGGGGTATCGAGCGCCTGAGCACCCTTACACAGACCGAAAGCGGCACTGGCAAGGTGCGCGAGCTTATCTGGAAGGGGGCCACCGACCTTATTTTGTCCAACCCCTTGCGCGCGGTAATCGGCTGGGGGCCGGAGGCGATGTACGTCGCCTACAATCCATTCTACCCACCGGAGCTTGCCCAGGTGGAACTGCGTAATGCCACGCCCGACCGCTCGCACAACGTCGAGTTCGACCATCTGGTGACGATGGGGGTCATGGGCCTGCTGGCGTACTACTTCCTGGTGGGTTCTTTCTTTGTGCTCGGTATCAAAGCGCTCAAGAGGGCCAGGGGCACGCGCGACCAACTGCTGCTTATTACCCTCATCTCGGCCATGGCGGCCCACTTCATCGAGATACAGACCGGCATCCAGATCGCCTCTACCTGGACCTACTTCTACCTGCTGGCGGCGCAGCTTGCAGTGTTTGCCTATTTCCTCAATCCGTACTTGCGGCATGAGCCGGCTGCCATCCCTGAAACATCATTAGCGGCTACACCCGCCTATGCGGGCACGCCGGCGGCTCAGGAGAGCTTGCCTGCAGAGGAAGCTCGTGCGGCGGCCAGGGTGTCGCGAGGCGGGGCAGGGGTGGCGTTGGCGGAGGCCGGCAATGGCCGAGGGTCGCAGTCGCACCCTCCCGGCGTCTCGCAGGGCAGAGGTCGCGGGCGTTCCTCGCCGATCGCGGGGCCGCAAAACGGGCGACGCCGGCAAGGAACGGCCCCGGCTCGCGATCAAGGCACGGAAGATTGGATCAGCACGCCCGCGTCGTTGGCGCTCTACGTCGGCCTGCTGGTCGGGGCTGTGTTGCTGGCCGTCTTCTTCAACGAGTCGGGGGTGCAGGCCGACACCCTGTACAAGCAGGGCCAGTCGTATGACAATGTTCGACGTTGGTCGGATGCTACAGACTTCTACGAGCAGGCAATCGCCCTACAACCAAATCAGGACTACTACTACCTGTTCCTGGGCCGC
>JBBSIX010000016.1:0-20891 GCA_038231875.1 Chloroflexia bacterium
CCCTGTACATGCGCTTGGAGCAAGAGATCGGCGAGGCGGTGGAGCAAGAGGGGCGCATACGCGAGAGGATCAGGGAGGAGCTTTTCCCCTACGTCTTCAACCGTCCGGGCGCGCCGTCCGGCGCCGGCTGCTACAGCGTAACCCCGCCCACGCTGGAACGTGTGCATCGCGGCCTGCTCTTTACCGGCGCAGTGGAGGCGTGCGACGGTACGAGCCTGGTCCACGACTCGCTGGCCCTCACCGTCGCACAGATCGGGGTGTCCCTTGTGTCGTACCGGGGCGACCAGGGCACCTGGGTGCAACGGCTGTTCCGGCGCGACCTGCGGGTGTCGGGCCTCGATCCGATTGAGGAGGCGATGGCTATGCTGGAGAGGCGGCGCAGACGCACCACCAGAGAAGACGGCAGCAGAGGTGATCGCCTGAGCGAACTGAGCCGCCGGAGCATCATGGCCTATGCCGAGCGGGCTATTCTGCTTCGCAGGTCCGAGGCGCTATGGCGCATGGGGCACGGCAATCCGATCAGCTACGAACTGCTCACAGGCGGTGGGCTGGTGATAGACGGCAGCATGCCCCTGCTGAAGGCAAGCATCTCGGTCTGGCGCGAACTGCTTGAGGGGCACAAACGGTGGGTGTACGTACCGAGCGCGCCCACCAGCCGCGTGCTGCTGACGCTGGGTAATGCCCTCTATCCGCTTGAGTTCGCCCTTGTAGACACGCCCCTACGCAGCTTGCGCGACTTCGTGGAGAACAACCTGCCCCAAAGCCGGCTTGTCTACCCCAGGGCCGAGGCAAGGGAGTTTGTCGAGGAAGTCGCTCCTAACATCGTGATCGGCATCTACCGGGCGTCGGCGGCGGCTCCACCTTACATGTTCTACGCTCATCGCGATTATGCATACCAGGCCGCCCTTGTCGCTATGGCCGACAGCGTGCTGCACGAGCATCGCGGCTTTCCTATGTTGATAGACCTGGCCGACTCGGTGTGCCGCACCACCTTCGGCCTCGACACCTTTACCGCCGCCGTGCGTGAGTCGTACATAGAGGCAGGGGTGCCGTTCCGCTACCTGGGCGAGCGGGAGTTGAGAGCTTGAGATTGTACAAGGCGAAAAGAAGACAGTAAGACTTTGATACACCGAGGCGTTGACTGTCGCCGGCCGATGCCTGAACCCTTGTCCGCCAATAGAGGAGGCCAACCATGAGTGACAACTCGGACCCCGCCCATCACTGGGGCCGGCCCGGTGCGCCCCTGCCCACTGACATCCTGGAGCAACTCGATAAGGAGATCGAGGAGGCCGGGGGCGAGTGGCGCGAGCCGGTGGAGTACGCCGGCGCGGTAGGCCGCACTATGTTCGACCTGCCCACCAGCGAGGACAACACAGTGACGGTGCTCCTGCCCAGGGAAGAAATCGACGCGGTTCCCTCGCAGTCGCTGGTGCGCGTGCGTAGCGTGGGCGACAACCGCCTTTATCTGGGCATTGTGGTCAAGGGGCCGTTTGCCGAGCCGGACGGCCTGCGCGGAGATGCGCCCATAGTCATTACTACAGCGGTGAGAGGCGGCATTTTCATGCCCCGCTATCATGGCCGCGTACAGGTGGAACTGCTCGGCGAACAGGTGGGGGAAGTAGTAGTGCCGCCCCGCTTGCGCCCTCTGCCCAACAGCCCTGTATTCGTGCTCGACACCGAAGCCACAGCCGATATACTGCGCCTGCAAGGTGATATTACCCTGGGCGTGCCGGTGGGTTATGAGGAGCTTGTGGCCGCCGTGCCCTCCGACAAGAAGTCGGTGCTGCCCCGCCACCTGGGTATCCTGGGCACCACAGGCGGCGGTAAGTCCACCACCGTATCGGGCCTGATAAGCAGCTTTCACAGGGCCGGCCTCGCCACTGTTGTGCTCGACACCGAGGGCGAGTACACCGAGATCTACAAGCCCACCGACGACCCTACTATGCTGGCTGCTCTCGCCAAGCGCGGGGCCGCGCCTCATGGAGTGGAGGGGGTGCATGTGTACCACCTGTGTGGGCGCGAGACTACCTGCCCCGATCCTGTCCGAACCACTCCCTTCTCGCTGCAATTCTCCGAGCTTTCCCCTTATCTGGTGATGGAGGTGCTCGACCTTAACGAAGCCCAGAGCCAGCGCTATCAGAAAGCCTACGATATTACCAAGCGCCTGCTGCACACCTTGCAAATCTATCCGTCGAACCAGCAGGAACGCGACCAACTGTTGGAGCTCGACGAGATGGAGACCGGCTATCCGCGCATGCGAGTATCGCACATGTACGACGTGGTGAGGGCGTGCGCGGACAAGCTGGCTGGGGAGGAGAACGGCAGCCCGATATACAGCCGCGACCTTCGAGGAGAGGGCGCGCAGTCGGCTTTGGCCCAAGCTGTGAAAGCCGCCGACCTGCCGGGGCACATCGGAAGCTGGCGCATTGTGCAGGGCCGCCTCAGCCAACTGCTGCGCCTGCGTATCTTCGACAATCCAAACGCCGGGCCGCTCAACTACGCCGAATTGACCGAGCCGGGGCGGGTGTCCATCGTGGACTTGAACGATACCGACTCGCCTCAGATAAACAATCTAGTGATAGCCGAATTGCTGCGCGGTTTGATGGGCGCGCAAAACGACAACTACAGGCGGGCCGAGCGTGGCGGCGGGCAGCGCCGCTTGATGATTATCGTTGAGGAGGCGCACGAGTTCCTGTCCACCGAGCGCATCAAGCAGATGCCGGTGCTGTTCACGCAGGTGGCCCGCATCGCCCGCCGGGGCCGCAAACGCTGGCTGGGACTAACTTTCGTGACGCAGCTGCCCCAGCACCTGCCCGACGAGGTGCTGGGCCTGATCAACAACTATATCCTGCACAAGATCAACGATGCCAACGTAGTCAGCCGCCTGAAACGCTCGCTCGGCGTGGTGGACGACTCGCTGTGGCGCAGGCTACCCAGCCTGGCCCCCGGTCAGGCGCTGGTCTCGATGAGCAGCTTCACTCGCCCTCTGCTTATCAACATAGACCCCAGCCCGTGCAAGCTAAGGATGGTGGAGTAAGAGGGCGCAGGCAGTATCTGCACTCCGCACTAAAACGCTACTTCCCCACATATTTGCTGTTGTACCGGAATAGACCAAGCTGCGACAGCAACACGTTGTAGGGTGGCTGCTTTTCGGGGTGTAGCTCGAACACAGCCCGCTCGAAATACTGCACTTTGTACGGCTTGCCGTCCAGGTCCGACACCTCGGTGAACTCCTCAGAGATGGGGTAGCCCTGCTGCGCCAGCCCACCGTGCTTCTGCCAGTAGTCCAAGAAAAGGCCGCCCACATGCTTACCCGTTTCAGGGAAAAGCTGCGAGCCTAGGGTGGTGTTGGCCTGCTGATTGGGCGCGCCCCTGGGGTACTTGCCTTTGTACCGGAAGGTTCCCAGTTGCGACAGCAGCACATTGTAGGGGGGCTGCTCCTCCGGGTGGTACTCGAACACCGCTCGCTCGAAATACTGCACAGTGTAAGGCTTGCCGTCCAGGTCGGACACTTCGCCTATCACCTCGGAGATGGGATAGCCTTGCTGCGCCAGCCCGCCGTGCTTCTGCCAGTAGTCCAGGAAAAGGCCGCCGGCGGTCTTGCCGGTCTCCGGGAAGGTTTGGCTGCCGGCGCCGGGCAGAGGCGTGGGAGGAGGGAGGGGGGCAGTCGGTAGGGTAGCAGCCATTAGCTCCGTATCCCCGTCGCCCTTCGTGGCGTCTTCCCAAACAATGGTGTTGCCGGCCACTTTGGGGTTGCCCTGCGCGCCCGGGCCGACGAACACAGGGAACTCCTGCTTGGTTGCCAGGTCGTAGCCGTAGATGTCGGAGTTGCTGCCCCGCGCGTCGTTGCGGAAGTCCTTCCAGACCACTATGTTGCCCGAAATGGCGGGTTCCATCTGGCTGCCCGGGGCGGCTGAGATAACAAACTCTTTCTTCGTGGAGAGGTCGTAGCCGTACAGGTCGGCGTTGTAGTCCTCGCCCTTGCGGAAGTCGGACCAAACAACAGTGTTGCCGGAGATCGCCGGTTCGGACTGCTGGTCGGGGGCGTTTGAGACAACGAACTCCTGCCCGGCGGCTATGTCATAGCCGTAGATGTCGGAGTTGAAGCCGTTGGGGTCGGATTCGTTGCGGTAGTCCTGCCAGATGATCACCTTGCCGTTGGTAACGGGCCGTACCTGCGCGCTCTTCGCCCTGGAGACAAGACTTTCTTTCCCGGAGGCCAGGTCGTACATATAGATGTCGCCCGCTTCTTTGTCCTCCGCGCCCTTCGCATCTCGGTAGTCGGTCCACACCACGATGTTGCCGGAGATGGAGGGGTAGGCTTGCTGCCTGGGAGCCGACGTGACGGTGAACTCCTTCTTGTCGGCGAGGCTCGCGCCTACGATGTTGGTGTTGGAGATGTAGGTGAGTTGGGCGGTGTCTGTGATAGCACGGGCATCTCGCCACACGGCTCGTACCCCGTCTGTAGCCGGCTGGTCCTCGTCCCAATTGACCTGCGAGATGGTGAACGCCTGTTTAGTGGGCAGGTTCACCCCGCGAATGTTGCACTTGCCGCTTGAGCAGTCGCTGTACACCAGGAGGTTGCCCGCCATGCTGGGGTTGGCTTGAACACCCGGCCCGCCGGCTATCACGAACGGGGTCGACACTTTCACGGCTTGCGCCTGCTGAGCGGCGGCTGGGGCTTCAGACACGGTGAGTACAACGGCAGCAACGGCAAGCGCGACCACGCCTGCAAGCACGCTTAGACGGCGTGTCGCGCCTTTGGGGGCCGGAGGATAGACATGCATATGAGCTTTCCTTTCTTGGGTATAGAGTCAGGCAAAGCCTGTGCTCCGTCTCTACGATAGCGGGCGCGGGGAAGGTTGTCAACATGAATGTGTAAAAATGTTGTAAAACAGGTTGCATTAACAAAAGGTTAATAGTATAATAAATCACAAAGTATTGTGTATTTCTTCACAAATTGTGCGACTGAGGCGGCTCGTCTCCTGCCGGCCCACTGTGCTGCAAGAGGCGGAAAAGGAGGGCTACATGAAAGTTCTCTCCAGGCAAACGGGCAGGCAGGCGCCCTTGCCCCCAGGCCCCTGGATCATGAGGCAGCGCTGGCACAATCTGCTTTTCGCCCATTGGCCTGTGCCGGCCGACCAGCTAAGGCAGGTGGTTCCAGGCGAGTTGGAGATAGACACCTGCGACGGTCAGGCATGGCTGGGTATAGTGGTTTTCCGGCTCACAGGCATCAAGTTGCGCCTGCTCCCGGAGGTTCCTGCCTTAGCCTCTTTCCCCGAAGTCAATGTACGCACCTACGTCCGGTACAAGGGCAGGCCGGGTGTTTACTTCTTGAGCCTCGACGCCGACAATCCCCTGTCCGTCGCGCTGGCACGGCCCTGGTTCAAGCTCAACTACTACAACGCCGAAGTGGATTTCCACGCCGACAAAGAGGGGGTCCACGTGGCGAGTCGCCGCCTGGAACGGGGCATACCCGAAGCCCGGCTCCAGGTTTGCTACAGGCCCACCGCCGGCGAGACGTGCCGGCCCGGCCCTCTAGAGCGGTGGCTTACCGAGCGGTACTGCTACTACGCTGTGCGCCGGCACAGGGTCTACCGGTGCGATATAGACCACCCGCAGTGGCCCCTTCAGCCCGCCGCAGCCTCCTTTGCGGAGAACAGCATGGCCCAGGCGCACGGCATCGAGTTGCCCGCCGAAACGCCTCTGCTGCACTATGTTCGGTTCATGGAAGCGCATGTGTGGCTCCTCAGGCGCGCCGAATTCGGGTTGCCCGGTCTGGAACGTATCGGGTGTGCTGTGGGTGTCGGCGCGGCAAAACAGCGAGTAGCGTCGGCTTATATCGGCGAGCAAACAGTCAATGGAACGTCGCCATACTGAGCATGAGGCTCCATAAGCCGACGGCTACGACCGCCAGGGCAAGTTGGTACGCCGGCATCCCCAGGCGCGGCCTGCCTTCTTTGGCCCACCAGACTACAGAGGCAGCTACCACGTAGTAGGTCGCGATCCACACCGGGGCAACAGGGGGCAGCTGCACAGTCGCCGCCGGCAGCGCGGCCCACCACTGCACTGAGGCAAGCATCCAGGTAGCCCAGGGCCAGGCGAGTAGCCCTACTACCGCACCCAACGGGGCAAAAATCGAGCCGAGCAGCCCGGTGGCTATGCCCGCAATCATCAGGGGCAGCAAGGCAAACTCGGTGGTCAGTGTGGCGAGCGGCGAGACGGGAGAGAAACGCCCGGTGAGGAGCAGGAGGAGCGGCGTGACGGCTATTTGCGCTCCCAGGCTCGCGGCCAGCGGAATCGCCACGAGGCGCGGCAAACGCAGTTTCGCCAGAGGCACGAGTAGATAGGGGGACACCTGTGCTAGCCCAAGCATTGCCGCGAAACTGAGCAGGAAGCCCGCATCGGCCAATAGATTAGGATCGTACAGGGTCATCAAGACGGCCGACACCGCCAGGGCCGAGATCGGGTCGAAGCGTCGCCCTAAGGTTTGCGACATCAGCAGCACGCCGCTCATAACCGCCGCCCGTACCACAGAGGGGGTCGCCCCGGTAAAGAGGGTGTAGGCGGCCAGCATCAGCAGCGATGAAAAGAGCAACCAACCGGGCAAGCGTCGCCTGGTGTTGCCTGCATAGAGCAGGTAGACGAAGCCGATGAGGAGCGTCATGTTCTGCCCGGAAATAGCCAGGATGTGCTGCGTACCGCTCAGAGTGAAGGCGTCCTGCACCGCCGGCGGAATAGTTGTGCGGTCGCCCGTGACCACCCCGACGGTGAGGGCAGCCTGCGGCTCAGGCAGGCTGCTTTGCAGCGCCGCACGCACCTTTGCCCGCACCCAGGCCACCGCGCCTGCTATTCCGCTGCTTTCCGCAGGGCCGAGGCTGGTGACTTTCGGATATAGCATATAGCTGTAAACGCCATGGTGGGCCAGGTATCCCGCGTAGTCAAAACCAGGTGAGGAGGGAGGTGGAGTAAGCCGCCCCACCAGCGAGAGGCGCTCGCCCAGGCTGTAGGCTGGATAGCGTGGGGCGAGGGCCAGCAGCGCGCCCTTTGTGCCGGTGGGTGTAGTTGCGCCGGGCAAGAGCAGGCTGTGGACGCCTATACGTAGGCGCTGGTAGGTGTCCCCGTACACAGGCTCTGCCTCTACCACGCCGGTGACTCGCACCGCCTGAGCTTTATCGCTGCCGTTATAGAACGACAGGTCCGAGGCGGTAACTGGAGGGTGGATAAAGAGGGTGCGCCCAAGCCCCGCCAGCAGAGCCAGCAACAACAGGCCGCACCACCTGGCTCGCCGCACACGCAACCCCAATACCAGAGGCACGATAAGGGCCGCCGCCAACGCCAGCATCGCCTGTCCGTAAGCAGCCTCAAGCCCCTGCGGGTGCCGGCTCATAACAGCCAGCCCACAGGCACACCCAAAAGCCCATGCCGTACAAAAGCCGATAGAGTTCACGCTGCTGTACCGCCTTCGGCAAAGTGTAGTTTCGGCGATTATAGCACACCCGATGGGCGAGGTGTAAGGGGTTCTGGTCGGGTGATTACCCACATCTCAAGCTACGTATGCTACCATGCTAGGAGGCGAGGCAACACTACACTTTATCATTCTGAGTAATCATGACCCTCATGCCACAACCGACGATGAAAATGTGCGCGTCCGTAGGGGCACGGCGCGCCGTGCCCCTACCCTTCGTAATCTCTCTTTTCAGAGGAGCGCAGCGAAGAATCAGTGGGTGGAGCATGATTCTGGATGATGAAATACCTGCTCTGTGTTATTCCGCACCGCTTCATGTATATACCTACTGTCATACAGGCGCACTGATTCCTCACTACGTGAAGCATACAACGGGTAGTATTCCCTCGCCTCTCAGCGCGGTAGGACCTGCCGGCACGGTAGCATACGTAGCTTGAGATACGGGTAATCCCCCGAAGGGATTGCTTGGGGTTATCTGAATGTTTTCACTCACCCTCCTCTGCAAACAGAGGCACGGCTTTTGCGATAGCCTGCTTCGCTAAGGAGAAGCTTGCACGATGTTGGCACATATCAGAAACCTTTGGAATACGGTACAGGGGAGCCTGTGGTTCTTGCCGTCCATACTTGTGCTGGTCTATATTGGGCTGGCTTTCTTCATGGTGTGGCTCGACAAAACCGCCGGCAACGACGCTACCACTACTGTGCCTCTGGTGTTCAACGTCGGGCCGGATGGGGCGCGGGAGATGCTGTCGGTTATCGCAAGCTCGATGCTTACTGTGGCGAGTGTGGCTTTCTCTTTCACGGTGGTGGTTTTTTCGTTCGCTTCCGCTCAGTACTCGTCGCGCACCCTGCATAACTTTATGGACGACAATGTTAGCCAGGGGGTGCTTGGAGCGCTGCTTGGCAGCTTTGTCTACTGTTTGCTGGTTTTACGCACGATACAGTCGGGCAACAACAGTTTTGTGGAGACCCCGTTCGTGCCCGCGCTGTCGGTAACTGTCGCCCTGCTGCTCGCCGTTATTGACCTGGGCCTCTTTATCCTCTTTATCCACCACATCGCTGAAACGATACAGGCTTACCATATCATCCACCGGGTGGGCGTAAGCACGATAAAGGCGCTGGACCACCTGTTCGACAGCCGGCAGTCGCAGCCCACGCCCAAAGTCGAGAAGGAGGACCTCGCCACAATCCTCGGCCCTACCGTTGAGGTGTGCTCCCACCACGATGGCTACATCCAGGCTGTTGACAGCGACACCCTTGTCAAGCTGACCGGGCACAGCGACCTCGTAGTGCAGTTTCGTAAGGCAGTGGGTAATTACGTGGTGAACGGCGAGACGCTGGCCGACGTAGGCCCTGCGGAGCGGGTTACGGATAAGGTGGTGGACGAGATACGCGACAGCTTTCTCCTGAGCGCGCACCGCACCTTGTATCAAGACCCGCAGTACGGCATTTTGCAGCTTTCGGACATCGCGATGAAGGCGCTGTCGCCGGGCATCAACGACCCCAACACAGCGATCATGAGCCTGAACCAGATGTCTTCCGTCCTAAGGCATGTAGCCTCGCGGGAGTTGCCGTCGGAGGTGCATTACGGCGCACAAGATAAGATACGCGCCATTGTGCATGAGCCGACTTTCGAGTCGATGGCGGCCCAGGCATTCGACCAGGTGAGGCGCTACGGCACGAAGGACGCCGCAATCCCGATCAAGATGCTGTCTGTAATAGAAGAAATAGCAGCCGGCGACATACTCCCCGAACACCTGGATGTGCTGCGCGCCCATGTGTCGGCCATAGTAGAGGACGCCGACCGCGAACTGAAGTCGAGCCGTGACCGCCGGCTGCTGAACGACAAGATTGCCGCGATGCCGCAGAGCTTGCTGCGGGAGACGCATACGAGTCTGTTGAGGGTGGTATAACTTCTCGCAGCGCCATGCAACTCCCGGCAAAGATGCTTTGGGAGAATTGCCAAGATCGCCCTGAAAGACGTTGACGGCTGCTTAGTTGTCTGCTATACTATGCCCAGCCTATCAGCCTGACCTGATTTACTACAGCGTCCAAGTTGGCGTGGGTGTTGTTGTCCTAGCTTATCTTCCTGCTTTTTGTGCCGGGAAATTTCTTGTACATAGAAGCTTTCTCCTATCGGGGCAACCCAACCCTCGTTCTTGGCCGCTATAGTGTGGAGCGACAGAAGTACCTGCACATCTAAATACCTTTTCGCCCAGTGGAAAGCCTGCCGACTATAGCAGGTTTATTCAATCAGTGGCGCGAGCGATAGCAGTGCAGATATATCTGTACGTCTGTTCAGACTTGGGCAATGACACGGCATACTACAAAAACAGGAAAAACAAGGAGAAAGCTGCTATGAACGATACTGAAACAACCTCTAAACCGGCCCCCCCGGCAGGCTATTCGGACAAGCCCTGGATGACGGCGCTGTTGCTGTCCATCTTCACAGGAACCCTGGGAATAGACCGCTTCTATCTGGGCTATACAGGGCTTGGTGTCGCAAAACTGCTTACGTGCGGTGGCTGCGGTATATGGGCGATATACGACCTCATCATGGTCGCTACCGACAAGTTGCCGGACGCGCAAGGTCGCCCACTGCCTCACTAGCATGCCTGTACTCAACCCGGTTGAGGCGGCCAATCGCCCGGCGGCTTGCCGGCAGTGTGCCTCTGTTCGACCGCGAATTCAGGTTCTTAGATGATGCCTGCCGGCACGCAGAAGGGCAACTCTGCCGGGCAGACCAATAAGCGTGTTCAGTGGCTGTGCGTAGTCGGGGCATGCGCTTGCGCGTCTGTGCCTATCTACGTTGCAAACCCCTCTGATGTGGGCTTCTATCCTCGCTGCCCCATCCACTCGCTCACCGGCTTCTACTGCCCTGGGTGCGGCACGACGCGCGCCTTGCATCAACTAATGCACGGCAACTTGGGTGCGGCCTTGAGGTTAAACCCTCTCACCCTCCTGTTGCTGCCTGTGCTTGCCTACTCGTGGCTCTCGTTTACGCTTGAGGTGTTCAAGGGCAAGGCGCTGCCCAATATCTTCGGCGCTCGCCTGATTACCGCGCTGCTGATCGGCACAACAGTAGCGTTCGCGGTGCTGAGGAACATACCCAACTACCCTTTTACCCTCCTCGCGCCGAACGGCGCCGGCAAAAAAGGCGCCGGCCTCCGACGCTAGCTACCCTTCCCCATGCTGTGTGAACGAGGGTTCAACATTGTTGAACCCCGTTTGGTATGTGTTCAGACCTGGGGTGCAGGTAAGATCGGGGGTGCAGGGGGCGTAGCCCCCGGACGGGGTATGAGCGAAGCGGGGGTGGGGTGTCCCCTGCCTACTACTCCCTAATAAAAGCCCCAGCCCACGTGTGGGAGGGAGGCATGGGGTGGGTCCTCATTAGCCGAGGTCTAATTTCCTCAACCCCAAATCTGACCGCTTACCCCTGTTTGACGTGCTTGCCCACTACACGCCTGTTGTGCTACAATGCCTGGATAGAGCCTTTATTTTGGTGTACAAGCAAGAGGCTCCTTTTGTAGTCGGTTCAGACCTTTGTTGTGTAGGCACAGGCTTACGTTAGTTCTTTCGCAGGAGCGCATTTTTTATATGGCAAAACCCGTAGTGGCTATTGTCGGCAGGCCCAACGTCGGCAAGTCGTCTTTTTTCAACAGATTGATCGGCGAGCAGGTGGCTATCGTGGAGGACCAGCCGGGCACCACGCGCGACCGCATTTATGGCGACACCGAATGGAACGGCGTTGAGTTTACGGTGATAGACACCGGCGGCATGGTGTTGGGCGGCATGGCCGGCCCAGGCACGGGGCCGCAGGGCGAGGTGACTGAGGAAGATATTATGCAGCGCACCCGCGAGCAGGCCGAGGCCGCTATCGAGGAGGCTGATGCGATTATCTTTATGGTGGACGCTAAGACCGGCCTTACCGCCGCCGACAGCGATATTGCCGAGGTGCTGCGTACATCGCAGAAGCCGGTGATCCTCGCCGCCAATAAAGCCGACTCCGAGGAGCGCCGCTTGAACGCTGTTGAGTTCTATGAGCTTGGCGTGGGCGACCCTATCCCTATGTCGTCCAAGCACTCGATCAACACCGGCGACCTGCTCGACAAGGTGGTGGAGGCGTTGCCGCCCGCGCCGGAGGAGCCGGAAGAAGAGGAGCAGGTAATACGCATCGCCATAGTGGGGCGGCCCAACGTCGGCAAGTCTCGCCTGCTCAATGCCATCTTCGGGCATGAGCGCGTGATCGTGTCGGACGTGCCCGGCACCACCCGCGATGCTATAGATACGACCTTCGAGTATATCGAAAGCGAGGGGGAGGAAGGCGAGGAAGCCGTGAAGCAAGAGGTGACGCTGATAGACACCGCCGGTATCCGCCGCCGGGGTCGTATCGAGCCGGGTGTCGAGCGGTACTCGGTGATCCGCACCCTACGGGCTATCCAGCGCGCCGACATAACGCTGCTGGTGATAGATGCCGTCGAGGGGATCACCGCCCAGGACACCCACATTGCAGGCTATGTGCTTGAAGAGTCGAAAGGGATGGTGTTGGTGGTGAATAAGTGGGACCTGGTGGAGAAAGACTCCAACACGATCTACGATTACACCGCTCATCTGCGCCAGGAACTGAACTTCATGCCGTATGTGCCGTTCGTTTTTATATCGGCTAAATTCGGGCAAAGGGTCAACAAGGTATTGCCGATAGCGTTAGAGGTAGCAAAGGAGCGCACCAAGCGTGTCTCGACCGGGCGGCTGAACAAGCTGATGAAAGAGGCTGTGGATGCCCATCCCCCTGCCTCCAAGCCGGGCAAGTGGGTCAAGTTCTACTATGCTACCCAGGCCGACATCAGGCCGCCCACCTTCGTCTTTTTCACCAACGATGCCGACTCGGTGCATTTCTCCTATAAACGCTACCTTGAGAACCAGCTACGGGGCGCCTTCGGCTTCGAGGGCACGCCGATCAAGCTGATATTCAGGACGAGGCAGCACACGGAGTAAACGAAGTCGGTGGGACCTGCAAAAGAGGGCACAGATAGAAAGTCGTTGCCGACCCTATCTGTGCCCTCTTTTCTGGTGGAGATGGGGGCATTCGAAAGCCCCGTCCGAAAAGCTCTGCCAGAGATATACTACAAGCTTATTCCGTGTATTGAGTCTCGCCCCCTGCCCCTCCACGGAAGGAGTGACGGAGGGCCAGCTTGTTTGATCTTAGGCCGCTCTTCCCAAGCGCTATAGCGGCAGCACCCCGGTTTGTGTCGCCTGAGCCTACCACCCAGGGTTAGGCAGGGCAGGCGTCGCTACTTAAGCAGCAGCGAGAGCGTAGTTATTGTTGCCTGTTATGGCGTTGCCTTTGTTTTACGAGATAAGGCACCTCGGCTTGCAATCCCTAAACTTCCCTCCCCGTCGAATCCGTTCATCCCCATGATGTGTGTATGCGCCAACAGAGCTAGTAGTCGCCTTTGCCTCGCATGGCATGGGCGATCTCGCGTTGGGCATCTCGCTGTGCGTCGCGCTCGGCTATCGCGTCGCGCTTGTCGTACAGCTTCTTGCCTCTCGCCAGGGCCAGTTCCAGCTTGGCGCGGCCTCTACTGAAGTAGAGCTTGAGCGGCACCAACGTCAGCCCTTTCTGCTCGACTTTACCTCGGAGATACATGATCTCGTTGTCGTGCAACAGGAGCTTACGCGGTCGTATAGGTTCGTGGTTGAAGTAAGGCCCGGCTTGAGGCCAGGGCGATATGTGCGCGTTGTGCCACCAGGCTTCGCCTTTTTCGATGCGAACAAAACTCTCGGTCAGGTTGACCCGCCCCGCCCGCACGCTCTTGATCTCCGAGCCTTGCAAGACGATACCCGTCTCGATAGTCTCCTCAACCGTATAGTCGTGCCTGGCCCGGCGGTTCTCAATGGTGGGCACTCTACCGACCTCACCATCTTTACGGCCTGCCCGCTGTGTGCTCATACGATGCAATTATACCAGATTAGGGAGATACGCGCCAAGCTCGACCCTGCCGGTTCTGAACACTTACCCCCGCCGGGTACAGGAAGGCCTAACGGAGTGTTCGATCCGGTTCCGGCGTGACCCCTTTCAGAGGGTATTACTGCGGTGGAAGATTACCGTTTCGGCTTACCACGTCTTCATCTTCCCCTTCCACGTTTTCATCTTCCATCTCATCGTAATCTTCATCGTCTTCAAGGTCGTCGTCTTCGTCGTACTCCTCGTCTTCGTCGTACTCCTCTTCCAGGTCCTCCATTGCCTCTATGAAGTCATCGGTCATAGCGGCCAGCATGTCCGGGTTGGACGCGAGCTTGTATACGTCTTCCTGGGAGCCTATGTCTATACGCAACATATCCTCGTCGCCCTCGGCGGGCCACATGGTGACGGCATACTGCCCCTCCTCGTCCGAGACGCCCGCGAAGAACCACTCGTTTTGGGCAAGGTCGTCGGCTCCCATGAAGGTATCGCGGTCTTCGCCGCGCAGCCCTTCGGCCAGGCTCTGCACCACATCTTGCAGAGCGCTGATAAGCTCCTCGCGCGTAACCTCTACCTCTTCTTCGTCGCCTTCCAACTCGTCCAACTCGTCCAGTTGGTCCAACTCGTCCACCGGCTCGTTAATGTCGTTCGTTGACGCATCTGGCTGCCTGCTGCTATCCATTTCTCCAGTCCTCCTAAAGAATTATGAGTTATGAACTACAAATTACAGTTATGAATCGGCCTATGCCTGCTCACAATTTATAATTAATAGTCCATAATTGTCGCTAGCCGCCGGCTTTGCGGCGAAGTTTGCCACCGTGCTTGGTTTGATCCTTGCCCTTGCGGGCCTGGTTCTCCCCCATACGGGTATACACCTGGGTAGTGGAGATGCTGGCGTGGCCGAGCATCGCCTGCAAATCTCGCAAGTCGGCCCCGCTGCTGAGTTTGCGGGCGGCAAACGAGTGCCGCAGGGTGTGGGGAGTTACATCTTCCAGCCCCGCTGCCCTGGCGTAGCCCTTTAGTATGAGCCAGAAACCCTGTCGGGTCAACCTCTGTCCGCGATGGTTGAGAAACAGCGCGTTCCGGTCGTTCTCGTTTTTACTAGCAAGAGTCGCGCCCACCTCTGCTGCCGTCATTTGGGGCCGCCCCTGCTCGATATAGCTGTGTAGGGCCTGGGCCGTCGCCTGGGACCCCAGCGGCACCAGGCGTGATTTGCCGCGCCCATATGTTGCCACAGCGCCCCCCTCCTCGTCAATGTCCCCCAGATTGAGAGCCACCATCTCACCGACCCGCAGCCCTGTGGAATACAGTAGTTGCAGCATCGCACGGTCGCGCAAGGTCTCCGGGGACGTTTTGCCGGTGGTGTTCAGCCGTGCCAACAGCAGGTCTGCCTGGGAAGACGAAATAGTGTGCGGCTGACTGCGGTCCAGGCGCGGCGTGGTTAACTTCTCACCTGGGCTTACGGAGACTACTTGCTTGGAGACAAGGTACTTGAAGAACGATTTGATGGCGGCCTGCTTACGAGCGATGGTGCTGGGGGCGTAGCCGCGCTCTTTCAGGTAGAGCAGGAAGGCCACGATGTGGTCGCCGGCAAGGTCGGCCCAATCTTCAGCCGGAGCGAGCCTGCCGGCCTCCGGCGACGCTAAGAAGGCGGCAAACTGGGTGAGGTCGTTGCGATACGCGGCAAGGGTGTTGCTGGAGAAGCCCTTCCGGGCGGCAAGCATGCTCAAGAACTGCTCGATGTATTGTGGGTCGGGCATATCTACTCCATTCATCTGTGGGAACGCGTAGACGTTGCCACCAATATTGAGAATGCCCTATTCTATCACCGGAACAGGCTTATGTCAACGGTCTTTTTCCGGTGATTACCCACATCTTTTTGCAGAACAACGAGGGCAGCCCCAACTGGTGGTTACGCTCATCCCCATTGCAGTTTGTCTTTCTGAGTAATCATGGCCCTCATGCCACAACCGTCAATGAAAATGTGCGCGTCCGTAGGGGCACGGCGCGCCGTGCCCCTACCCTTCGTAATCTCTATTTTCAGAGGAGTTTTTCATGGCTGGTTGCTACCAGCGTATGAATGAAAAGGGGGGGAGTTCTGGGGGACACCCCCCGTGCCCCCGTCAGGGGACTTCGCCCCCTGCACCCCATGCCCTCACTTTGCCCTTGCACCCCGCGCCGAGCGTTTACCCACTGTGTGTGCTCATGTGTAGCGGCCTACTATTTCGGCGGCGAAGTATGCGAACTCCTCAAGGTTGACTGGGGGGCTGGTGTAGTGGGGGCGCCTGCCGATGGAGGGTGGGGTAAAGCAGAGGGTAACGGTCGTGTCGAACTCCTCCAGGGCGCGCATCTGGCGGTCGAACCAGGCCGGAGCGTCGGGGCGGTGCCAGTCGGCCCAGCTTATACCGGTACGTAGCTTCTTCACGCCAAGCCTCCTGAGCCACTCTACCCCTTCTTCCAGGCGGGGGTCGTCGAAGTGGAACCACTGGCAGATGCCCATCTGCGGATTGAAGCGCTCGATGGCAGGCTTGGGCGTGCCGTCGGCGCGGATCAGGCCCATGTAGAAGTGGCGGTAGTAAGAACTACCCTCGCTCTCTTTGTGTCGGGTGGTGGCTCCCCACTCAGGGGGCAAGTCGAACAGGCTGTACCAAAAAACACGCTCGACCAGCCCAAGCAGCAGTTCGGTGGTGCGTTGCAATCCGAACACCTGCACCTCGTCCGCCCCGAAGGTGGAGACCCCTACCTCCGTCACCCACACCGGCAGGTGGGTGACGGCCCGTATCTCTGCCACCTTGTCGGGCCAGTCGTTTATCTGCCAGTGGTTCCAGTCCAGTGGAAAGCCGTGTATGGCAACCGCGTCAAGTTTGGCGAGCAAGCCCTGCCCAGTCAGCAGGCGGATAAACTCCGCGTCTATCGGAGAGATACCCCCAAGTACCAGCCGCAAAGATGGGCAGACCCCCCGCACCGCGTCCGCCGCGAGCGCCGTCATAAAGGCGAACTCCGACCAACCGGGGTCCATCTCAAAATCCCAGTGTGAAAGGTTATTCGGCTCGTTCCAGAACTTGATGGCCTCGATCATTACTTCTCCAGTTGCCCGTCTCTATTCGTAACCGGGACGACAACAATGGCTAAATCCGTGCTGAAATCGGGCAGATGCACCTGCAAGTCTGCGCCCGCTTGTGCGTCCAGGCCGGTTTCGCCCAGCTTGCTGCCGGCGTATGTCTCCCAAAACTCGATCTTGTAGCTTCCCGGCTGCATGTCGGGGATAAACAGATCGCACGACGAGAGGGCAGCGTCCTCAGCGCCCTGCTGGGCGGCCCGCTTATCGCGCAGCAGCCAGATCAACGCCTGCCGCGCATCCGAACAGCCGAAGGGTATAACCGGCAACGGCTCCAACGGCCCGGCCCGGCTGACGCGCAGCGCCTCCCCCATAGGCTGCGGTGAGAAGTGGAGCCAGTCCAGGCCGCAGCCCCCAACGAAACGGGCCATACCCTGTTGTACGGAGTGCATGCCGGGCGTGAGGCAGTGGGGATTGCGGAAGGGCCAGCGCATACCGCTGCCGGCGCCACCCGTCGCCAGGTGCGCCCAACTCATATTGTGGTAGTACTCCACCTCGAACGGCTCGTCCAGTTGCCGCTTCAGGTCCATAAAGAGGTGGATCGGCCCGCTTTCGCTGTCGGTGTAGGGGCGCACGTCGCTCATCTCGCTGTAGGCATACCGGACGGCATCTTGCATCACCAGAGCGCAGTCTACTGTGTTCTCAGGGTTGTCTACCAGGCCGAGTTCGTAGACGTGGGTGCTGGCGAAGTCAAGTTCGGGGTGCCGCAGGATCAGTTCGTCGTACCCGGCTTCGGGCTTGGAGCCGAATATCGAGACGGTCAGCAAGTGGCGCTTGCCCCAACGCTCCATTTCGTAGCCTTTGACGAACCGCGCCATCTCGCCTATCCAACGGTGCTGGTCCTGTGGGCTGCCGCCCCAGTAGGGGTGTATCTCATTGAGCAGGTCGTAGGCGAAAATGGCAGGCGAGTTGCCCCACCTATCTATGAAGAAGCTGATGCGCCGCTTCTGCGCCTCCATCGCTGAGGGGCTGGTGCAAAAGCTCCCCGGCCCGTCGAAGCCGCTGCCCGGCTTGCCGTAGGGGTGGTGCTTCCACCGCCGCGACATAAAGAATGTGTCCCAGAACGACACCAACAGTCTCAGCTTGTGCCGCTCGCACAGCCCGATCAGGTCGTCCCAGTAGAGCACGGCCTGGGGCAAGGGCCGGCCTCGGCGGTCCTCAAAAAACCAGTGCTGGTCCTGGCAGTATTCCAGCATGATACGCAGCGCCGTGACCCCGTGCTCGACCAGCATCTTTATGTATGCCGCAGTGGTGGGTACGTCCTGCTCGTAGTGCATATGATGGAGGGTCGGCCAGGGCATAGCGTCGTTGTGCCCGATGACAAGAAAGGGTGCGCCGTCTTCAGTCATAAAGTAGCGCATGCCTGGGGCCACACGCACATAGCTCATGCCGTGAGGGTCGCGGGGTACTAAGGGCTGCTTGTACTGGGATTGCCGTCCGGGCATCGCTCTTTACTGTACCTCCTCATGCTCTTTGCTTTGCCCGGTGGCCGCGAGCAATTCGGCGCGGTTCCAGGTGCTGACGCACGAGGGGTTGTAGGGGGCATGCGCGGCCAGGTATATCTCGTGCCCCAGCTGCCCCATGACCTGCATGCCGGCGGCTCGCAGCATCGCCTCGACGCAGGCGTGGTTGGGCGCCCACCAGTTGGTGGGGTCCGAGGCCAGGCTGTGCTCGATGAAGGCCATCTTGGGCCAACCCTCCTCCTGCATTCGCATGCGGTGGTCCACGTCGAGGCCGTCGGTCTGGGTACACACCTCCATGCCGGGCATTGTCAGCGTCTGAAATACCATAAGCTTGCCCACTCGCTGCGATACGATGTCCAGCCCCAGCATCGGATAGCGCAGGTGATACAGCACCCCCAGGAACAGCACCAGGTCGTACTGCTCCTCCGTGCGCGCCAGGTCGTACACCTGCATCTGCCGGAACTCCACCCGATCTTCCATGCCGCACTGTTTTGCCGCCCACCTCGCCTGAGCAAGGTAGTGCGGGTCTACGTCTATGCCTGTGACGGCGGCCCCGCGCCTCGCCAACTCGATGCTGTAGAAGCCCGCGTTGCAGCCTACATCCAGAGCGGTCCAGCCATGTAGATTGCCGGGCAGGTGCGGCGAAATCCGGTGCCATTTACGCGCCGGAAAGTCGCCATAGATGTGGTTGGGCATCGTCTGGAGGTTGTCGGGCAGGTGGATGTTGTGGAACCAGGGGCCAAGCTCCTCGATCTCGGCTATGCGGGGGTCTGCCGAGCGTGCATCTTTGTGTTCCGTGTGGAGTGTCATAGCGTTATCCTCCGGTTAAGTCAGGCTCTCGATAGAGCCATCTTTCATGCCCGCCGGCACCCTGGCGGAACCATGCAGGACAAGCCTTTCCAGTTCGGCGGCTCGGTGGGCTGCGGTGTGTTCGGCCAGTACGCGGCGCATGCCGGCGCAGGCGATCTCCAACCGCTCGGCCTCCGACAGGTCGTGCAGGTAGCTCAGGGTATCCTCCGGCGTGCGTGCCGTCAGTATCTCCTCGCCCGGCTTGAAAAATGTGTCCAGGCCTTCCCAGTAGTCGCTGATGATAGGCACGCCGCAGGCCGCAGCCTCGAACAGCCGCACGCTTGGCGAATAGCCCGCCTGTACCATGTCGGCGCGGGTGATATTCAGGGTGAACCGCTGAGAGTTGTAGAAGTCACGGTGTTGGCATGCCGGCAGGTGTTCCAGCCTGCGAACGTTGGGGGGCCACTCCATGTCGGGTGGATACTGCGGCCCCGCCACGACAAAGCGTCCCTCCGACCAACGGCGCGCAGGCTCCAACATCAACCGCTCAAGCGGCGCATGCCGGTCCGCGCTATACGTGCCCATGTAGCCCAGATCGTCCAGGGGGGCGCGTGCCTGTTCGGGTCTTGCGTCGTTGGCGGGCCGGTAGAGGTCCGGGTCAACCGAGCAGTAGAACGCATAGGCGTGGGGCGAGCCGTACTTCCGCTCTATCAGGTCGAGCGTGGGGCCGCCGGTGAAGGAGAGATAGAAATCATAGCGTGGGACGAGGCCGGGGGATAGGTACTCGATGTCGCCGCGCGCCAGCTTCGCCAGCGTCACGGGCGTGTCTATATCGTAGAAGGCGGTCAACCCTCCGGCTGTGGCTGTAACCCACTCGCCCACCGCCACTCCCTCCGGCACGTAAGATCCTACTATAACGATGTCGGCCTCCCGCACGGCATCGGTGAAGCGGGACTGCAACTCTTGAAGGCTGGAGTAGAGGGCAGTCCGGCAGCCGGGCGGGGCGGGCGTATCGCGATGGGCGGCGTACCAGGGCACGTCGCGCTCCAAGAACAGCACGTCATGCCCACGCTCGCCCAGGGCGCGCACCAGCCCTCTGTAGGTGGTGGCGTGGCCGTTGCCCCACGAGGAGGTGATGGATAGGCCCAAGATGACGATCTCCAGGTTGCGAGGCATCAGCGTTGAGCCTCCTGCCTGTGCGCCCCGGCAAAGCTGCCTGTAAGTAGGGCCTCTAGTTGGGCGGCGCGTTGAGCGTAAGTGTGGTCCCGCAGCGCCCTCTTGTAGGCGGCCTCACCTATCTTGCGGGCGCGCTCCAGGGTCATGCCGGCCAGGTGTTCGGCTACCTCCTCGCCGTTGTGCGTCACGAGTATCTCCTCCCCAGGCTCGAAGAAAGCCTCGATACCCTCCCAGTAGTCGCTGATCAAGCAGGCCCCTGCCCCTGCCGCCTCGAACACGCGGGTGGCCGGCGAGAAGCCGAAGCGCACCATGCTTTCGCGCGTAATATTCAGCACAGCCAGGGGGGTGCAGTTGAAGGCGTTGTGGTCGGCGGTATAGACGTGCCCCAGATAGTTGACGTTGGTGGGCATAGGCTTGCCCTCCCAGCCGCTGCCGCCCAGCAGGAACCGGCGCGACGGCATGAGTTCGGCGGCGCGCAGGAAGAAGCTTTCCACGCGAGCCTCGCGGTCCGGCAGACGGTTGCCCAAGAAGCCGAGGTCGGCGGCGAACCGGGGATCAGGGGGCACAGGGTGGTGGGTAGTGGGGTCGAGCGCGTTGTAGATAGGCACGCATTCTCTTGCGCCAAGCGCCCGATATGCCTGCACAACCGGCTCGCCGCCGCCGAAGGTGAACACCAGGTCGTACTGGGGCGCCAGCCGGCGGAAGGGGTCGAGCGGGTCGTTGTGGATGCGCTCCAGGGTGGCGGGCGCGTCTACATCGCAGTAGACGACCAGCGTGCCGGGCCGCTTCAGGCGGAGCGCCTCGCGCTCCAGCCATTCGTCGAACACCCCCACCCCGCCTGCCTTTATCACTACATCCGAGCCGCGAGCCGACTCCAACGCCTGCTCCACACCCTCCTCGCCCTCGCCGGGATAG
>JBBSIX010000017.1:0-20408 GCA_038231875.1 Chloroflexia bacterium
CCCATCGCGCCCGATCTACCTTACGGCCGCTATCGCCTGCAAATAGGCGCTTATACCCTGGGGGCAGACGGTAAAATAGCGACCTTGATGCCGCAGTGCTCAGGCGAAGCCGCCCCGGAGCCGGACGGCTCGATCACCATACGCGACTTGATTGTGGTGGAACGATAAGGCTGGGTGCCTGCCGGCCAACGCATGCGCCATGCGCCCTTTGAGACGAAAACGCAAAGACGCAAAGAACGCACAAAGGTTTTTTACGGTCGTCAGATGACGGATTGTAGCTAAACACGAAGACGTGAAGACGCGACTTAACCGCAGAGGCGCGGAGTACGCAGAGACGACGCGGAGATTTTTATAGTTGTTCCGGCTCGTAAAGAGTGCCGGCTGCAATACCAGGGCCGATAAGGGAAGACGCAGTTGACAAGTAAGGAAACCCTTTAAGAATCTCTGCGCGTACTCCGCGTACTCTGCGCCTCTGCGGTGGATTAAACCTTGTTGGAACCCTAAAGACCTTCGTGCCTTCGTATCTTCGCGTTTTCGTGTTTAACGGCGTCACAACTTTGTGTTTTCGTCTCTTGTCGGGAATGCGTATGGCGGGTAAATCAAATATGCTATAATGCCCCACAGAAAGCCATGAACCTAGCCCAACTGACAGACCACATGCGCCGTTCGCCCCTCTTTGGCCGGCGTGTTACCCATTGGGAGGATGTGCCCGCTCGCCAGGCGCAGCTTGCCCCATTCCCCGCCTGGGTGGACCCCCGCCTGCAAGCGGTGATGCGGCAGCGCGGCGTAGAGAGCCTGTACACCCACCAGCGCGAGGCGGTGGACGCCGTGCATCGGGGGGAGCATGTCGTGGTGGTCACGCCCACCGCTTCGGGCAAGACGCTCTGCTACAACCTGCCTGTGCTCAACACGATCCTGGAAGACCCCGAGGCGCGCGCCCTCTATCTGTTCCCTACAAAAGCGCTCGCCCAGGACCAGCTAGCCAACCTGCACGCGATCTCCACTTTGCTCGGACAGGAGATCAAGACTTTCACCTACGACGGCGACACCCCGCCCACCGCCCGCAAGCTGATCCGCACCGCCGGGCACATCGTCATCTCCAACCCCGACATGCTCCACACCGGCGTGCTGCCCCACCACACCAAGTGGGTGCGCCTATTTGAGAACCTACGCTACGTGGTGATTGACGAACTGCACAACTACCGGGGCGTGTTCGGCTCGCACGTGGCGAACGTTATGCGCCGGCTTTTGCGTGTCTGCGAGTTCTACGGCTCGCGCCCGCAGTTCATCCTGTCGTCGGCCACCATCGCCAACCCGGTGGAGCTTGCCGAGCGGGTGGCAGGGGTGTCGCCCATTACTTTGGTGGACAAAAACGGCGCCCCGCAAGGCCCCAAGACCTTCATCTTCTACAACCCGCCTGTCGTCAACAAAGAGCTTGGCCTGCGCCGTTCGGCCCTGCTGGAAGCCACCGACCTCGCTTCTCAACTGCTGGCTAACGACATCCAAACCATCGTTTTTGGCCGCACCCGCACCACCGTTGAAGTGCTGCTCACCTATTTGCGGCAGGCAGCCGGCAAGCACCACCACGACCCCAACAAGGTGCGTGGCTATCGGGGCGGCTACCTGCCCAACCAGCGCCGCGAGATCGAACGGGGGCTGCGCGAGGGCACGGTACGCACGGTGGTCAGCACCAACGCCCTTGAATTGGGCATAGACATCGGCAACCTGGAGGCTGCGGTGCTTGTGGGCTACCCAGGCACGGTAGCCTCTACGTGGCAGCAGGCCGGACGAGCCGGGAGGCGCAACTCACAGTCGCTGGTGATCATGGTGGCCGCCTCGTCGCCCCTCGACCAGTTCCTGGTGAACAACCCGCAGTACTTCTTCAACCGCTCGCCCGAAAACGGCCTGGTCAACCCCGACAACCTTTTCATCCTGATGAACCACCTTCAGTGCGCCGCCTTCGAGTTGCCGTTCCGCGACGACGAGGAATACGGCGGGCACAACCCGCTCGAAATGGAGCAGATGCTCGGCTACCTTGAGGAAGGGCTCGTAGTGCGGCATGCGGGCGGCATGTGGCACTGGTCGAGCGAGAACTTCCCCGCCGAAAAAATCTCGCTGCGTACCGCTGCCGCCGAGAACTTTGTTATCGTGGACACCACCGACCCCACCCCGCGCATCATTGGGGAGATGGACCGCTTTTCGGTGCTGACCCTTCTGCACGAGGAGGCTATCTACCTGCACGAGGGCAGGCAATACCACGTTGACACGCTGGATTGGGACGAGCAAAAGGCGTATGTACGAACCGTTGAGGCCGATTATTACACGGATGCGAACCTTGCGGTCACTTTAAGAGTGTTAGATATAGGGAGCGGCGAACCCCAAGATGCGCCCCACAACTATGGAGATGTTATGGTGTCGGCGCAAGCCACGATTTACAAGAAGATAAAGCTGCTTACGCACGAAAATGTCGGTTGGGGTAAAATACACCTACCCGAACAGGAGTTGCACACCACCGCCTACTGGCTGTGCGTGCCGCCTATCGTGGCCGCCAACATGCCGAGCCGGGCAATGCAAGCGGGCCTAGTGGGCCTGGGCAACGTGCTGGCGCAGCTTGCCCCGCTCTATCTGATGTGCGACCCTCGCGACCTGGGGTTGGTGCCCCAGGTAAAGAACCCCTTTACAGGGCAGGGTACAATATTCTTGTACGATTCGTATCCTGGCGGCATCGGCTCCAGCCGCAAGCTCTACGAAATGCACGGCACGCTACTTGAAGCAGCAGGCGAACTAATAAAGGGCTGCGGCTGCGAAGACGGCTGCCCGGCATGCGTCGGCCCTGCTATGGAGGTCGGGCCGGGCGGCAAGGCACACACGCTGGACTTGATTACGGGCCTGCTGACAGCCGACAACGCCGCCCGCCGGCATAACCGGCCTACGGAGCTTTACACTAGGCAGGATACTCAATCTGTTTTGACCGACTAAATTAAAGGAGACCGAAAATGCTCGGAAGCGCACCCCCAAAGAAGCGACACCCCATCGTGAATCTGCTGACCCCTGTACTCATATTCGTTGTGCTGGCAGGCGCCTGCTTCTTGTTTTGCGAAGTGATCTACCTGCTCAACCAGGCAGGAGTGCCTCAATAAACCAACCTGGGAGCGCAGGGGGGGTCGCCCCTGCAAAAAGCTAAGAGGGGGTTGTTTTATGGCCGGCGAGACGATGCGCGTCCTGATGACGCAGCTTGTGCCTGAGCCTGCGATTGAGAAGCTGCGGGCGGAGAACGGAGCGGGTGGTGTGGTGGACATCAACCCCGACCCCGATCTCATTTGGAGCAAGCAGGAGTTGGTATCACGGCTCAAAGACGGCAACTACAATGCGCTCTACTGCATGCTCACCAACAAGATTGACGGCGAGGTGTTGGACGCGGCGCCCGGCCTGAAGGTCGTGGCAAACATGGCGGTGGGCTACAACAATATAGATGTAGATGAGGCTACGCGGCGTGGGGTGGCCGTCACCAACACGCCGGGCGTGCTGACCGACACCACAGCCGACTTTGCGTGGACACTGCTCATGTCTGCTGCCCGCCGCGTGGTGGAGGCCGACCGCTTTTTGCGCGCAGGCCGCTTTCACGGCTGGGGGCCGCTTATGATGGTGGGGCAGGATGTGCATGGCAAAACGCTGGGTATCGTCGGCTTCGGGCGCATTGGCCGAGCGGTCGCCAAGCGAGCTACCGGCTTCGATATGCAGGTGCTCTACTACGACCGCACGCCCGCCGACCCCGACACAGAGAAGGCCCTCAACGCCCGCGCAGTCTCCCTCGATGAACTGCTACGCGAGTCGGACTACGTGAGCCTGCACACCGACTACAACCCCGAAACCCACCACCTGATCGGCGCACCCGAGCTGGCAAGCATGAAGCAAACCGCCTATCTTATCAACACCGCGCGCGGACCTATCGTGGACGAAGCGGCCCTGGCCGATGCCCTCAAGAACCACCGGATAGCAGGCGCGGCGCTCGACGTTTTTGAGAAGGAGCCGCAAGTCAACCCCGAGCTGCTGAAACTGGATAACGCCGTGCTTGTGCCGCACATCGCCTCGGCCTCGCTGGAGACCCGCACCGCTATGGCGCTTATGGCCGCCGACAACATCATCGCCGCGCTGGCGGGCCGCGTGCCGCCCAACTGCGTCAACCCGGAGGTGTTTGGGGCCAAAGAGTAACGTCCGGCTGTCTCAGGTCTTCGTTGTGCCCAACCGCGAGTAGGCTTCCACCAGCCCTCGCGCCTGCGCTTGCCAGGTGTAGCGAGGGGCGACGCGACGCATGTTCGCTCGTATTTGCGCGCCGCCGTCGGGCATAGTGAGCAGGCGGTTGATCGCCCCAGCGTAGCTTTCAGGCGTGGTGAGGGGGGCCACCAGACCCAGACCGTCGCCTGCCACCACTTTGCGGAGGAAGGGCAAATCGCTGGCGACGATAGGCAGGCCGGCCTGGATGTAGTCGAACAGCTTGTTGGGCGACGAGTAGTAGTTGTTCAGGTCAACCGCCTGGTACGGAATCACCCCCACGTCGGCGGAGGCACAGTAGGCCAGTAGCTGCGACTGGGGCACGGGCGGCATAAAGCGCACCGAGCCGGGAGAACATGCAGCAGCCAGCTTCTCCAGCTTCTCGGCATAGTCGCCGTAGCCCATGAACACCACCACCGCCTCCCCCGCGAGCAACGGCGCACAGCGCACAAGGCTCTCCAAACCACGCCCCTCCCACATCCAACCCTGGTACAGCACGATCTTCCGGCCCTGTGGTATCTGCAAGCGTTCCCTGATGAGGTCGTGGGGCGCGGCAGGGTCGAAACCGGGCGGCGGGTCGGGGCAATTCATCACCACAAGCGGAGTGGGCACACCGTAGCGCCTGTGCAACTCCTCAGCGATGAACTCGTTGACCGTCACCGTTAGGTCGGCTCGCTTGATGAGCCGTTTTTCGAGCCGCCGCCAGGCTCGCCGCCGCAAGCGTATCCAGCGATTGGCGATTTCGGGGAACAACTCGTGCGAGTCGTACACCAGCCCGACCCCAACCGCTTGGGCCGCCAGATAAGCAAGCTCCAGGTTGTTCAGGTCGTGAGCGTGGTAGACATCGGCCCCTGCTGCGATTGCCCTGGGCAGAGCGCACAAGGTGAAAGTGTGCCGCCCGGTGAGCACGCTCCACAAGGCAGCCGCCTGGCTGCCCCGCGCCTCGCCCGCCAGCCTGTACAGCCAAGCGAAGCGCGGGTCGCGCCCCCGCACCGCTACCCACTCGGTAGGTATGCCCTCCACCTCGCCTACGCTGTCATGGCTCCCCTCGGCCCGCGTCAGGATGCCGACCTCGTACCCGGCATCGGTCAAGCTGCGCGCCTCCAGCACAATGCGCCGCGTGACCACCGGCTCTTGGACTATCATCAGGACTTTCATGGGGTTAATCGCTCATCGGCCCAGAACGGACGTGTATAGCTCAATCAGCATCTCTATCACAGCTTTTCGGCCAAAGCGTGCCTCTGCACTGCGGCGCAGCTGTTCGGGCGGAAAGTCGTCCGGCCTGCCGAGCACGTCGGCGATACCGTCGGCCAGCGCCGCAGAGTTGGCCGGCTCCACCAGCACGCCTACCTCTGGGGTGACGATCCCCTCCGGCCCGCCGCTCCTGGTGGCTACAACGGGCACGCCGCATGCGAATGCCTCCACCAGCACCACCCCGAACGTCTCGGCAAGCGAGGGCATCACCAGCAGGCTGTACTGCGGCATTATAGCCGCCAATTGCTCGTGGGGCATCGTCCCCAGAAAGCGGCACAGGTCGGCCACCCGCAAGCTGCGGGCCAGTGTTTCATACTGACGCCTCTGCCTGCCTTCGCCCACCAGGTCCAGACTCACCTCCAACCCGCGCTTCCTCAAAACGGATACCGCCCCCAGCAGGTAGTCCACCCCTTTCGCGCTCGACCGCATCTCGCCCACGAACAGCAAGCGCGGTGTGCCGGGCTGGTGACCCACTGGCAAGCGAAACACCTCCGTGTCCACTACGTTTGGAATTATGTCAATAGGACGGCGCAGCGCCGGATACTCCTCTATCTGCCTCCTGAGCGCTGTGCTGACCGCCACCAGCCTGTCGGCGGAGCACACAGCGTGGCGTGTTGCCCAGGCCGCGAAACGGTTACGCATAAGGAAGGAGAAGGGGCCGGTATGCTCGGTAATCACAAGCGGCGTGCCCCAGAGCCGCTTGATGAAGGCCCCAGCCAACCCCGCCGGCAGCGCTACATGCGCGTGCAGTATGTCGGGCCTGCCCCACACCCGGCGCACATACCTGTAGGCAAACCAGGCCCAGGCCACATAGAGCAACGGCCACACCCCCGGCACTCTCGGCATGGGCACGCGAAAGACCGGCACGTCCGCCTCCTTCGCCCCCTGTAGCCTCTTTGTATGCCGCAGCCACTCCCCCACCGGGGCGCGGTCCACAAACAGCACCGCCACCGGCACACCCTCCGAAGCCAGGGCGCGCGCCTGCTCCTGCACAAACACCCCGGCATGCGGATACCGAGCCGTAGGATACCAGGACGACAGTATCAGCACCCGTATCTGCCCGGCGGCTTTACTCATCCGTCACGGGCCAATCTCCTGTCTCCTTTGCTTTGCCGCCGAGCCGCTAAAAAGCCGGCACTGCCGACCGCTGCCGTGAGGAGGATAAAAGGGTCGGCAGGCACACGGGTGCGGGTGTCGGCCCAGAAGATCAGCCCCACCAGCAGCGTACCCACGATGAACGCAACGAGCATGCCCCCGTTCTGTGGCCGCCGCCATACCTCGCGCAGGCCGAGCAGAAAAGAAGGCAACAGCAGCAAGACAAGCGCGCCTGCCGCTTTTGTGTAGAACTGCGCGCCCGGAAAGACATTCCAGAAGCGCAGGAACTTGCCCAGCAGCAGCACAGGCACCTCGCCGGGGTGGGCCGCCAGAAAGCGCAGGCCGTACTCGTAGCCCTTACGGTCGAGCAGGGTTGGATCGTTCGGCAGTTGAGTGTACTCGCTATACTCAGGCAGCAAGTCGGCGGCCACGTAGCGCCCCCACTGCTCGCCCGGCTGCGCTGTGTACTCGTTATTGCTGATCCAGAACACGTAACCCCCAGCCGACGAGCCGTAGCCCGAGGTAAAAGGTATAAACTGCCCGTACAAGGCATAGTTGCGCGCTATCCAGGGCAGCATAGCCACCACTACCCCCGCCACGAATAGGGCTAACGCCGGGAGCAGCCGGCCTCTACCGCGCATGCTCATGGCCAACCACACAATGATGCCCATGACGACCGGCAAGGCAGTGGGCCGGGTAAGCAGCGCCGTGCCCATGAGCACGCCCGCCGCCGGCAGTCTAAACCAGCCCGCATCGAGAGGGCACACCAGCAAGGCGGCGGCCCCGGCGAACAGCACCACGAGCAAGTTCTCGGTAATTAAGTACCGGCCCCAGAAGATGCTGAATGGGTAGACTGCGAAAAAGAAGGCCGCCAACAGCCCCACCTCTCCGCCCCACCCGCGCTTACCTATGTAGTATACAAGCAGCACCGTGCCGGCCAATAGCGCGGCCTGCACCACCCTAGCCACCCAGGGCTGCACACCCACTACGCTGTAGATCAGCGCAAGAAAGACCGGGTAAGCAGGAGCGCGGTTTACGACCGGCACGCCATCCAGGCTGTAACCTTGCCCGGCAAGCAGGCTCTGCGCCAGCCTGCTGTAGTCCAGTTCATCCTCCTGCGGCGCGGCCCCCAGGCTGCCAGTAGCAGCCATAAACCCCAAGCGCAGCAGGAACGCCAGCCCAACAAGCACCCACAACACGCGCCCGCTTTGCAGGTTCCGTCTCAAGTTGTGCCGATCCCAGGGTGCAAGTCCAATGTTACCCCTCCGCGCCGGCTAGCCATACAGCCACAGAACGTATCACTCGGCCTCCGGTCCTTTATACCTGGCTCTGAGAGCCGAGCGGAGCACAGCGAGGTCTCTCAGGGTGACGGCGCGGCTGAGGAACAGAGCTGCTGCGTAAACGCAGGCCAGCGCCGGAGCAAAGGCAAGGGAGGCCGGCACCGTCGGCTGCACCGACACGTTGAACACCGCCGCCGCCGCAACACAGGCCGAGCCGACCAGCCATATCGCCGTTATTTTGCGCGCTTCGTAAGGCAAAGGGTTGAAGCGTTGGGAGGCCAGGTAGACGAGCACGGTCGAAAGCAGGTTGGCCGCCAGCGACGCCAGACCTGCCCCCACTATACCCCAAACAGGTATAAGCAGGGCGTTGAGGGCCAGGTTTGCGGCGGCAGCCAGGAGGGTAGTCCAACCTACCTGCCCCGTGCGCTGGGCGATATTTACGCCTACAGACACCACATAGTAGGAGCCTAGCGACACGGCGGCCAGGGCAAGCAGGCCAATGACGGCGGAAGCGGGCGCGAAGGACGGGTTCGCCACCAACAGCGCCACCGGAGATACCCCAGCCAACCCTACCGCAGCCCCCACCCCGCCTGCCGTGTAGAGGGTCGCCACCCGCGAGTAGACTTGCGGGGCATCCGGCTCTTTAGCAATAGACAGGCTGAACGGCAGCCAGGCAAGCTGAAAAGCCCACACCCCCAGCCCTAGTATCGCGGCCAACTGCGCGCCTACCCTGAAGATGCCCGCCTCGCCCGGCCCGGCCAGTTGGAACAGGAAATAGGTGTTGGAGAAGCCTATCACCCACAACGCAACGCTGGCCGGCACAAGAGGCGCGCCAAGCCGCAACATCCTCCGAGCCAGGGGCCACGACTTCCTTCCCACCAGGCTGAACTTTACCCAGTCGCGCACTGTCCACGCACCGAACAGGCAGACAACAGCCGTGCCGGCGAGGGTTCCCCAGAGCGCACCGTACAAGCCCATGTGCTGCACCTGAAGAAGGTAGATGCTGATCACCAGCACCAGCAGGGTGAGGGCAAAGTTGAGCAGGGCGTACACGCGCGCCCGGAAGTACATACGCAGGATGCTGCTGAAAACAAACTGCAACAGGCTAAAAGGCAACACCGCTATTCCCAGGCGAAACAGGTCGGCATTCTCCGACGTGCCGCCGGCGAGGAACGATACCCACTCGGCAAACACAATGAGAAGCAGCGTCAATGGTAGGGAAACCAGCACCGACACGGCCACCCACAGCGTAGCGACGCGCTGCCGCTCAAGAGGCGTTTCGGCAGCGAAAAAGAGGATAGAGGCTGCCCCGTCCAGGCCCAGCACCGACACGGCGAACAGCAGCGCGCCCAGGTTGGTGACTATTTGCAGCAGGCCATAGTTCTCGGTGCCGAAAGCGCGGGTGTAGAGGGGCAGCAGAATCAGCCCCGTCGAGCGCGCCGCTGCCCCACCCAGCCCATAGATCACGGCGTCCTTCGACAACCGAGTAAGGCGTTGCAGCACCTTAGCCTACCTGCATGGGCGCACATGGCGCATAAGCGTCTTGCCGGGAGAAGCCGAGACGGGAACCGCAAAAGAGATGCACGCGCCAATTATAGATAACCCCGCCCGGCACGTCAAAGGGTGGAGAGAAATTCGTTATAGGGACATCCTAAACATCCGCTTGCCCTACGATCGGATAGTGCCTGTATAATAACAGTGCTATGAGCAATCTAATCAACAGACTCCAAAGTGTAGTCGCCACTCTGCGGGAAGGGCGAGGGCGTGAGTTCCTCGACCTCATCCGGCAGCGGTGGCACTCCGAGACGGTGAGCTACGGCCTGCGCCGCGACCTTACCTTGCCGTTCCCCGCGCCCGCCGCGAACATGCCCCTGTCGGTGCGACCTCTGCGCGAGGAGGACATCCCCAAATTGCTGGACCTGAATGCGCCCGGCGTCATCCCTGAGAGCCGAGAGGAGCGTGTTACCAGGCGGCAGATGCTTGAGGCGGGCATCCAGAGGTGCTATGTGGCCGTTACTGAGGACGACACCCCCTGCTATATGCAGTGGCTCATCCCACCAAGCCAAAACGACTTGGTGCAGCGCTACTTCCGAGGCATCTACCCGCGTCTTTCCGCGAACGAAGCGCTACTTGAAGGGGCGTTCACGCCGGAGGAGTTTCGTGGCCGACGTATCATGCCGTGCGCTATGGCCCAGCTGGCCGAGAAGGGAAGCGATATCGGGGCCAGGTGTGTGATCACCTTCGTCACGCACGACAACATTCCCTCGCTCAAGGGCTGCAAGCGTTCCGGCTTCACGCCCTACTTGCTGCGCCGCGAACGCCTGCATCGCTTTCGCCGCCAACTTACCTTCACTCCCTTGCCGGAAGGCACGCCCTACCCGTTCGATTAGCGGGGAGGTGCGACGGTGAACTAGGAGCAGCTGCCCTTTCGACCGGCAGATAGCGAGTGCGTCCATGCGGTGCAAAAGCTCAGGGTGGCACATGGTATAATGCAGATGTAGAGTGCCGTGATGTAGCCGCGAGTCGTAACCGAAAAGAGGTGATGCCGGACATGTCATCCGTCGAATTGAGGCTAGACCTGCCTGACGAAGCTAAGGCCAATGGATTACTGACGTCCGAGGCAATCGAGGCCTTATTACGTGCGGAAATCCGCCGCCGTCGAGTTAGCGAGCTATTCGAGGCTGCCGACCGGTTAGCGGCTTCGAGCGAGTCCTTGTCGGAGGCAGAAGTAGAAGCAGAAATCGCTGCGGCTCGTCAAGAATACCGGTCAGGCGATGCGAGTCGTATGTGACACCAACATAGTCATCTCCGGGCTACTTTGGCAGGGTAATTCTCGCCGGGTATTGGATTTGGCTGGAGCGGGCACAGTAGAGCTATTTACCAGTGCCCAGCTACTTGCCGAACTCGAAGATGTCCTGGTACGCAGGAAGTTCGTACAACTTCTGGCCTCTGTGAGAGTTACAGCGCATGATTTGGTTCTTGGCTATGCAGCCCTAGCCTCTATAGTAGTGCCTGCCACTATTGATCCTGTAATTTTGGCTGATCCGGACGACGATGCAGTGATTGCGTGTGCTGTTGCTCTCAAGCTCAAGCCGTTGTTTCGGGAGACAGCCACCTGATAGCCTTAGAACGCTACGCCGGCATCCGTATACTTAAAGCGGTTCAGGTGATAGCGGAAATCCGCAGCTCAAAATGAGTGTTTAACATGGAGTTGGACTTGGATAGTAAAGAGAGTAAGAGTAAAAAGGAGCAACTGAATCCCCAGAGGCTAAAAGGCTTCCGCGACATCCTTCCGCAGGCGATGTTCGTGCGCCGGCATGTCACCGATACGCTGCGCGACATCTTCGAGATGCACGGCTTTGCACCGCTTGAAACACCCGCCCTGGAGTACCAGGCTACCCTCGAAGGCAAGTACGGCGACGACGAGCGGCTCATCTACAGGTTCGAGGATCACGGCGGTAGGTCGGTGGGGCTGCGCTACGATTTGACAGTGCCGTTGGCGCGCGTGGTTGCCATGCACCTCAACGAGTTGCAGTTCCCCTGGAAGCGTTACCAGATCAGCCCGGTGTGGCGAGGCGACAACCCGCAGTTCGGGCGCTATCGAGAGTTCTACCAGTGCGACATTGACATCGTGGGGGCCGCCTCTATGCTGGCCGACGCCGAGATACTCGCCATCTTTGGAGAGGCGATGCAACGGCTGGGCTTTACCGGCTACCGCGTGCTCATCAACAACCGCAAGCTTCTCAGTGGCATAGCCCGCAGCGCCGGGGTAGGCCCAGAGCAGGCCGGCACAATCTTCCGCGCAGTAGACAAGCTCGACAAAATCGGGCGCGACGGGGTGCGCGAGGAGATGATTCGCAATGGCATCAGCCCGGAGGCGGCAGACCACGCCTTGTCCCTGTTCCTGGCCGGGCAGGGAGTAGCCTCGTTCGAGGAGAACACAGCCCTCCTGGCCGAGTTGGCCGGAGCGCTTGAGGCCGACAAAGAAGCGATGCAGGGCATCGAGGAATTGCGCGACCTGCTGCCGGCCCTCAGCGCCATGGACGTGGACCTGGACCGCTTCCGGCTCGACACCACCCTGGCGCGCGGCCTGAATTACTACACCGGCCCCGTGTACGAGGTTGTGGTGGAGGAGCCGAAGATAGGCTCGCTGGCCGGCGGTGGGCGCTACGATGCGCTGGTGGGCCTCTTCTCCGGGCGCGACCTGCCCACCACCGGCGCGTCGTTCGGCCTGGAGCGCATGGTGGATGTGATCACCGCTCTCGACATGTATCAGCCCGGCCACACCCCCAGCCAGGCCATCGTCACCGTGTTCGACGATTCTAGGGAGAGCACCGGCGCATCTCTGGGGCTGGCCGCCAAGCTGCGCCGAGCAGGTGTGCCTTGCGAGGTCTACCTCAACCCAGGCGATAAGCTGGGCAAGCAGTTCGGCTATGCCGACAAACTGGGTATCCGGTTCGCCCTGGTGCTGGGGCCGGACGAACGGCGCGATGGGACCGTCACGATAAAAGACCTCAAGTCGCCTCCGCCCAACCAGCAGACGGTGGCGCACACGGAAGCTGCAAGCGTGGTCGCTAAACGGCAGGAGGAGCCGGGTGAATAGAAGAAAGGGCGTTGTAACAAGCCTTGTGTTGGCGGCTGTCTTCGCAGCCTCGGTCCTGGCGCATGGGGGCAAAAGCGTAGGCGCGGCAACCTTCGCCGACCCCGCGTTCGAGGCTGTGTGGCAGCGCACCGATGCGCTTGTTGCCTCCGGGCAAGTCAAGCGTTCGTTCTACTGGGGCCCTGCTCCTCTCCAGGCCCAAATGGAGCCTTACGCCCAGGGGCAGGCGGGCAAACGGCTGGTGCAGTACTTTGATAAGAGCCGCATGGAAATCAACAACCCGGCAGGAGACAAAAACAGCCCATTCTACGTCACCAACGGCCTGCTCACGGTGGAGCTTGTCACGGGCTGGATGCAGGTGGGCGACGCTCAGTACGTGGATCGCTATCCGGCACAAATCCCCCTCGCCTCCGACTCGGACGACCCTTCGGCTCCCACCTACGCCACTTTCGGCAAGGTTATGCAAAAGGCCGATTCTAATCTCGGCAAGGCAAAGCCACAAGCGATTGACAAGGGCGCCAACATCACCCCTGCAAGCGTGCAAGGCTATACAGCCGAGCAGACAATCGCCTACTACGAACCGGCCACCGGCCACAATATACCCCGCGTGTTTTGGGACTTCCTCAACGCTACCGGGCCGGTGTTGCAAGATGGTAAGACCGTGACCGCCCGTCTGAATGACCCCTGGTTCTATGCCGCCGGACTGCCGATCAGCGAGGCATACTGGGCCAAAGCCAAGATCGCGGGCAAGCTGAACACCGACGTTTACGTGCAGGCTTACCAGAGGCGCGTGCTTACCTTTGTGCCCTCGGCCCCAGAAGGCTTCCGGGTGCAGGTGGGCAATATCGGCCTTCACTACTATGACTGGCGATACAAGAACGCCGGTCAAGGCACAGCTACACCCGGCTCCGGCAGTGGCCGGATAGCTGTTAGCGGCGCCGTCAAAACGCCTATGACCCTGGACGGCGCGGCTTTGACGTCGGCTACAGCGGTAAGCGTAAAGGTCAGTTTCACTGAGGCAGGAGGCACTGAGTCGCACACCTACAAGGGCCCTCTGCTGCTCGACTTGCTGAAAGCAGCGGGCGGCCAGGGCAACGGCGGGCGCGACCTGCCGATACGTTACATCGTGGCGACCGGTCAGGGGGGCCGCCGTGCGGTGCTCTCCTGGGGCGAGATTGACCCTATCTTCGCCGGCAAGCAGATAATAGTGGCCTACGAACAGGACGGTGTGAAGCTGGGAGGGGCGCAAGGCCCGGCACGCCTGGTGATCCCCTCGGACAAGAGCGGTGTCCGTTCGCTGTACGGGTTGAGCAGCCTGGAGGTGAGGACGGTAACACCCACCACGCCCACCGGCACAATGCTCAAGATCACCGGCGCGGTGCAAAAGCCTCTCAGCCTCACAGCCCAGGACCTGCCCTCGCGCAACCCACAGACGGTGCAGGTGCGCTACATGGCGGGCGGCGTCACCGAGTCGCACACCTACAAGGGCGTGTCGCTGCTCCAACTACTGACTGAGGCAGGAGCCGCCAACGCAAAGACTCAGCAGGCCGATCTTGCAGGTAAGTATGTGGTGGCTTCGGGCAGGGATGGCAGGAACGCCGTGCTTTCCTGGGGGGAGTTCGACCCGTCTTTCTCCGGGACGAACGTGCTGGTGGCCTATGAGGAGAACGGCGTGCCGTTGGGCGGCGGCACGACCCGCCTGGTTGTGCCCTCCGATGCCAGGGGCGGTCGCTATCTCACCTATCTCCTATCGCTCGATGTGCGGAATGCCGCGCCGTAAAGCGCATGTAGAGTACACAGAGGACGCGCAGAGATTTTTAGGGTTGCTTTTCGCATATGCCTATGACTCTTTTCTCCCGGCTGACATCCCGTGCCGGCGCTGTGTTTGTATCGGGCATCTTGCTGAGTGTAGCTGTGCCTCTGCTGCTCGGTTTTCTCGTTCCGCCCTCGCCCCTGCGGGACGATATGCTGAAGGCGCCGGCAACCGACAAGGCGCTGCTGGGTCCGACTAATTACCCTTATGGCTTCCACAAGCCTGAGACGGCCCCGGACGGCACAACCTTCCGATGGACCAAATCTCACGCCACCATCACCTTCCCTTACGCCGCCAACCTCGGCAGGTACTCTACAGTCAAGCTGCGAATGGCGTCTCCCCTACCGAGCCGGCCACCCGCCCGTGTAAAGTTGAGCCTCAACGGTATGCCTGCGGGCGAGTTCGTGGTGCCCACAGAATACGAACTGTTTAGAGCGCAGCTTGACACACAACTCCACCCTAACCCCTACCTTGAGAGCGACCATATACAGGTGGATATAGAAAGCTCTACGTTCCAGCCGCCGGGGGACGAGAGGCAACTGGGTGTGGCTGTTGACTGGATAGAGGTACAGTCGGAGCGCAGCCCGGCGGAAGTCTTTCTGGAAGCCGCTTTATGGGCGGTTTGCCTGGCTGCGGTGCTCATGGTCGCAGGTGCGAGGTTGGGGAACCTTTGGGCAGCCATTTTCGGGGCCGGACTGCTCGCGTCGCTGGTTGTGCGACACCTGACCTACATCCCCAGGGGTCTATCCCCGGCACTGGAGGCCGGTATGGTCGGGTTGGCCTGGCTCATAGCGGTCGCGCTTGCACCAAAAGAGCGCCCTGCCTGGGGCCTGGTGCCGGCTGCCTGCGGCCTGTGGCTCGTGGTGGCCGGGCGGTTGCTTGGCGAATGGCAATTGGACGATGCGTACATCTCGTACCGCTATGCCTGGAACCTGGTTCAAGGGCATGGCCTGGTCTACAACGCCGGGGAAGCAGTAGAAGGATACACCAACTTCCTGTGGACCATGCTGTCGGCAGCCGCCCTTTTTCTCGGCCTCTCTCCATCTGCAGTAACGCTGGCGGCAACAGTTGCCTTGAGCATGGCCCTCGTAGGATTGACGTGGAGGTTGGGCGCGGAGCTTGCCGGCCGCCGGTATATTTGGCCGGCCGTTACATGCAGCTTGCTTGCTATAGACAACCTTGTCTTAAGCTACGGGCCGCGCGGCAGTGGTATGGAAGCAATGCTGTTCGCCGTGCTGGTAATGCTGGCGGCAGTGTTGCTGTTCGGCACAGGGAGAGAAGGCAGGCAAAATCGCCCCGCGTATGTCGTGGGCGGCGTCGTCCTCGCGTTAGCCACACTTACCAGGCCGGAGGGCGTACTGGTAGCAGCCTTGTTTATCGCCATTCGCACTGTGCAGGAGTGGAAAGGCACAGAGAGGGCAGGAGGGCTGCGAGGGGCAAGGCTAGCTCTCTTGTACAGCCTGATGCCGTACCTGGCCGTCTTGCTGCCCTACGAGGTGTGGCGCATCCTGCGCTACGGCTACCCTTTACCCAACACGTTTTACGCCAAAACCGGGGCATCGTGGGCGTTGGTACAGCGCGGCTGGGAGTATTTTTTCTGGTTTGCGGTTGACCACTGGCTGCTGATAGCGTTCGGTGCGGCGGGAATCGTGCTGTCCTTGACGCAGTGGCGGCGTAGAGGCATGCCGGCTGCCATGTCGTCATATGTCCTGGTGCAGACCCTTTATGTAGTGTGGGTGGGTGGGGATCACTTTCCCAGCCACCGCTTCTTCGTGCCGGTAATCGCACCCCTTGTGCTGCTTTCTCAAGAGGCCGCTCGGCACGGAATGCAGTTTGTATCGTCTCGTCGCACGCCGGCGGTACGCTCGGCTGCCGGCGCTCTCCTGGTGTTGGCGGCGTCGGTCTACGCCTACAATACGCTGTGGTTGGAAAGGCCCCATGGCGTTGTGGCCGAAGCGACGAGGTTGCACACAGCCTACGTCGAACGGTGGGGATCGGCAGGGCTGTGGTTGGAGGCGAACACCCCGCCACAGACCCTGATCGCGGCTAAAGGCGTAGGAGCCATAGCCTACTACAGCCGGCGGCCTACTATAGACATGTTCGGGTTGACCGACCTGCACATAGGGCATCTCGTCGTGTCCAATATGGGCCTCAAGAACGCCGGGCACGACAAGACCGACCCTCGGTATGTGCTCGACCGCCGGCCTGTATACGTACTTTCGGAATGGGCAAACTACTTCGATCCCGTGAGAGATGAGTTCGAGGAGCAATATGTGCCCTCAACTGTACGCAGTCCTACCGGTGTGCCTGTTGAGTGGCTCGTGCGCCGGTAAGGTGCGGGGTAGCATAGGCGTGAGGCTGAACACAAAGGCGCGAAGGTTTTTAGGGTTCCAACGAGGTTTAGTCGCGTCTTCCCGTCTTCGCGCCTTCGTGTTTCATCTCGGTACCGCAAGTCCACCGTACCTTTGCCCGATGGAAGTAGTACATATGTAATAACTCTTTCCGTTGACTCCCCTTTTTGGCCTGTGCTATAGTCACAGTAGAGCGAAATCCAACGTGCGTCATAGTCGCAGGGTGTTATCTTAGCATGGGTTGCATTTAGGGAGCGGTATGGTCAAAGAAACAATCCGAGTAGTAATAGCCGACAGTCACGACCTGTTTCGACAAGGGCTGTCGAGCCTACTAAGCCGGCAGCCGGGCATCGAGATCGTGGGCGAGGCGAGGGACGGCCTGGAAGCGCGCAAGATGACCGAGATACATCGGCCGTCGGTGCTGCTCATCGAGCTAAACCTTCGCAACAGCGAAGGTCTTGAGACGGTCATGAGCATACAGCAGGAGTTCCCGGACACCAATGTGGCGGTACTCACTTCGTCGGAGAACGACAACGACGTGCTGGCCGCAGGCAAGCTGGGCATCAAAGGCTATCTGCTCAAGAACAGCAGCCTGGAGGAACTGGTGCGCGCTCTACGCGCCCTTTCCCAGGGCGGGGCCTACTTCTCAAGCTCTATGTTCACCAAAGTGCTCCAGGAGTTTACCCACCTGGCCCGCCGCCGCGACCTGCAAGAGGTCAAGGGAATAGACGCCCTGACCGAGCGGGAGAAAGATGTGCTGCGCCTGGTTGCGCGAGGGTACACCAACCGCAACATCGCCGAAGAACTTATCATCACGGAGAACACCGTAAAGGTCCATCTGCGTAACATTCTCGACAAGCTCCAGCTACGCAACCGTCAGCAGGCCGCCGCCTACGCCGTGCAAGAAGGCTTGATCAGCCGCGTCATACCCGGCAATATGTACGCAGTCGGCTACCCTGGCTCCAACGACGGTAACGGCAACAGAGGCTACGGTCACAGGGCGGCAGGCGAGCACGAAACGCACACCTCACGCGCGGCACGCGCTACCCTGGGCGATTATAAAGCCGAGCGCTGACTAATCTCCACGAGGAGTAGAGAGGCATGAATGTAGAGCCGATTAGCCTGCAAGGGCGCACGGTACGTCTTGAGCCGCTCGGTCTTCATCATACGCCTGCTCTGATGCAAGCCGCCGATCCACAGATTTTCACCTACATCCCGGGGCGCCCCACCGGGTGGACACAACCGGCTTTCGACCACTACGTAGAGCAGTTGCTCCTCCAGGAAGATATGTGCCCCTTCGCCGCGATTTTGTGCGAAACGGGCCGGGCGTGCGGCGTAACTACCTACATGGACATACGTCCCGCGCACCGGGGGCTGGAGATCGGCTCCACTTGGCTGGGGCGCGCTTACTGGGGCACGCCGGTGAACCCGGAATGTAAGTACCTGCTTTTGCGCCATGCGTTCGAGCAGCTTGGGGCAATACGGGTGCAGCTTAAGACCGATGCCCGCAATCTCCACAGCCAGGCAGCTATCGCCAAGCTGGGCGCGAAACTGGAAGGCACTCTACGCAAGCACATAGTCATGCCCGACGGCTTCTTCCGGGATACGGTGATGTTCAGCATCACCGACGACGAATGGCCCACCGTCAAAGCCGGCCTGCTGGACCGCCTGGGGTACGCTCCGTAGCCACCCCAGACGCAGGCTTATGCCGCCTCTGGAGCGCCGGCGTCGGCGCTTGATACAGCCTGCAACACCCACCAGCAGAGCAGCATCAACGCAGTGAGGGCGATGACGTAGGGCAACAGCGAACTCAAGCCCAGGGCCTGGGCAAGATTGCCCGCCGCCCAGGGCAGAAGCGCGCCTCCTACTCCTCCCGCGCTGGACAGAAAGCCCACTGCGGCGGGCAGCAGACGAGCTGGCGCTATGCGCGAGATCAGCGCTATGGTCGTCGGGTAGATAGGGCCTAGCGCAAAGCCCGTCAGCCACAGACCGAGGGCCGAAGGCATAGGCAGAGGAGAGAGCCACACAAGCAGCAGGCCGGTTACGACCCCCGCCAGGCAAAGCTGCACCAGCCCCTGGTCGCCCAGCCTCCGCGATACTCTGCCGAGCGCCAGTCGCCCAAGCGTCAGGCCCAGCCAGAAGCCGCTCACCGTCCAACCCGCCGGCAGAGGCGCGATGCCGCGCACCTCGGTAAGCAGGCTGTAGCTCCAATTGCCCAGGCTCGCCTCGCCGCCCACGTAGAGCATTAGGAACACCGCCGCCGGCCACACCGCTCGCAGCTTGAGCGCATCCGCCAACACGTTGCCGCTTTGCACGGCAGCCGCACGATGCAGAGCAGAGCCTTGAAAGAGAAGCCAAATGCCCCCCAGGAGAGCCACACCCAGCACGAGCCATATCCAGTAGACTAGCTGCCACCCCAGGCCGACCGCCGTCACGCCCGATGCAAGGAGCGGACCGAGCAGCGCGCCCACTCCGTAGAAGGCGTGCAAGTAGTTGAGCCTCGCCGTGTTGTCGGGCAGGCCGGCGATGTACGCATTGAGGCCGGCGTCCAGTGCGCCCACCCCGCTATAGAGCAGCAGAACAGCCGCCAGAAGCGCAGGGAAAGGCAGCAGCAGCCCCACTAGGGCCGCGCCCAGCCCGAACACCCCCGCCCCCAGCCCCAGGAGTCGGCGCGTTCCCAACCTCTCCAACAACAACCCGCTAACAAGGGCGGCTGCCAGGAAGCCGGCCGTCCCGCACAGGAAGATCAGTGCGACGGTAGCCTTGTCTACGCTGTAGTAGCGTTGGATGCCGGGCAGCAGCACCCCGAGGGCGCCGTCGTTCGCCCCAACCAGCACAAAGGCCGCAAAGCCCAGTCGAAGCCGCCCATGTTCGCCGACGGCTTTATTCATAGCTCACCATGCGAGCCGTCAAGGGGCTAGCCGGCTCGAAGCCAGCATCTCGCGTAAGCGGTAGGCATTGTAGATCGCATGACACTCCGGGTCGTTGTTGAAGTAGATGTAGACCTCCACTCCCTGCGCGGCGTCGCCGGCTATGCGGTCCGCCCAGTACTGAAGTTCACCCTCAGTCAGGCCGATACCGTACTGGCCGCCATGCACGCGCAGGTAACGGAACGGCCCCACGTCCGGCACTTCCATGGGAGTATAGTAGCCGCCGATGGCCCGCACAAGAGCGCACCCCACACTATTTAGCATCTCCAATATCTCAGGCGCGTACCAGGATGGGTCGCGAAACTCGAAAGCGGCTTTTTGGCCCGGCGGCAACTGAGCCAGGAGCAAGGCAAGGCGCTGCAAGTTGGCGGGCATGCGAGGCGGCAGTTGGTAGAGAAACGGCCCGATGTGCGGCCCCAGCCCGTCTGCCGCCTGAGCGAGCCTGGCAATCGGCTCCTGTGGCTCCTTCAATCGCTTGATGTGCGTGAGATAGCGGCTCGCCTTGACAGCAAACTCGAAGCCCGGGTGAAAGCTCACCTGCTGCGCCCATGCCTCGAAGTTCTCCCTCGTAGGCAGGCGGTAGAAACTGCGGTTTATCTCCACAGTCGGGAATATACCCGCGTAGTATCGCAGCCAGTCTCGCTGCTTCATCTCCGGCGGGTAGAAGCACCCAATCCAGTGCTTGTATACCCATCCTGACGTGCCTATCCAAATCATGTGGCGCTCCTAGATGCAGGTTCAAACGGCTCAACGTAATGTAAATAATCTGGTGATTACCCACATCTTAAGCTGTGCATTATAGCACTGCCGGTA
>JBBSIX010000018.1:0-20178 GCA_038231875.1 Chloroflexia bacterium
CCGGGAACTCCACCCGGGAACTCCACCCGGGAACTCCACCCGGGAACTCCACCCGGGAACTCCACCCGGGAACTCCACCCGGGAACTCCACAGCGCCGCCGGACGTCTCTCTCCCCGATGGCGATGATCGAGGCGGCCCCGGATAACCTCAACTCGGTGGCGTCACGCATGCGGGGGCGGAGCAGCATGGGCATCGACGCCTTCGCCGCCAACGTGCAGGCCATCGTCGGCAACGTCGGGCAGGTCATCCAGGGCAAGACCGACGCCATCGTGATGGCCACCCTCTGCCTGCTCGCCGAGGGCCACCTGCTCATCGAGGACGTGCCCGGCACGGGCAAGACCAGCCTGGCCAAGGCGCTGGCCGCCAGCCTGGGCGGCAAGTGGAACCGGATCCAGTTCACGCCCGACCTGCTGCCCTCCGACGTAACGGGCGTTTCGATATACAACCAGAAGTCGGGCGAGTTCGAGTACCGCGCCGGGCCTGTGATGGCCCAGATAGTGCTGGCCGACGAGATCAACCGGGCCACCCCTAAAACGCAGTCGGCCCTCCTGGAGTCGATGGAGGAGCGGCAGGTGACGGTGGACGGTGTGACATATCCCCTGCCTCGGCCTTTCGTGGTGCTCGCCACTCAGAACCCTATCGAGTATGAGGGAACCTTCCCCCTGCCCGAAGCCCAGTTGGACCGCTTCCTGATACGCCTGTCGCTCGGCTACCCCGGCAAGTCCGAGGAGATGGAGGTACTCAGCCGCCAGCAGCAGCAGCACCCTTTGGAGGAGCTTGAGCAGGTGGTGGAGGTAGGCGAACTGATCAGCGCGCAGCGGGCTATCCGCACCGTGCATGTGGATAAGCTGATCCGCGAGTATATCGTGTCGCTGGTGGCCGCCACCCGCCGCCATGAAGATGTGTACCTGGGGGCCAGCCCGCGCGGTTCGTTGTCGCTGCAAATCGCATCGCAGGCGCGGGCCGCCATCGGGGGACGCGACTACGTGATACCGGACGACGTAAAGGCGTTGGCCGAGGCTACCCTGGCCCATCGCCTGATACTCAGCCCGTCGGCTCGCATCCGCAGCGCAGACACCCGCTCGGTGATCGGCGAGATACTGCGTAACGTGCCTGTGCCCGGAACTTTGCCTACCCCCTCCGGGCCTCGGCGCTAAGGGCTTCGTGTAGCTGCATGCCGGGAAACTCCAACGCCCTCAGGCTGGCTGTGCTTACGGCGGTTATTTACATAGCTGCCGCCACCGTAGGCCAGCGCCTGTTCTACTATCTGGCCTATGTGCTGGGGGCGGTGCTGATCGCTTCGTTCCTGTGGACGCGGCTCAATAAGCGTGGGTTGGAAGTGCGCCGCGAGGTCAGCCCCACGCAGGCGCAAGTGGGCCAGACGATACGCGAGACGATAGAGCTACGCAACCTCTCGTGGCTACGCAAGCTCTGGCTGGAAGTGCGGGACCAATCTAACCTGCCCGGCCATCACGTGGGCGCGGTGGTGTCGCTGCCCGGCGGCAAGGCGAAACGCTGGCAGGTACGCACGCTCTGCGTGCATCGTGGCCTGTACCGCCTCGGCCCCACCGTGATCGTCACCGGCGATCCGTTCGGGCTGTTCCAATCGAGGAAGGTGCTTGAGGGGCGCGGCGAACTGCTGGTGTTCCCGCCCACAGTGCCCCTGTCGAGGTTCGGCCTGCCCAGCGGCGAATTGCCGGGGGGCGCGCGGACCGAGCGGCGCGCGTATCATTCCACGCCCAGCGCGGTGGGCATACGCGAATATCTGCCCGGCGACCCCGTGAACCGCATACATTGGCCGGCGAGCGCACGCTCTCAGATGCTGATGGTGAAAGAGTTCGAGTTGGACCCCACAGCGGACCTGTGGATTGTGCTCGACTTGCAGGAGAGCGTCCACGTTTCAGCCCTGGACGACGACTGGGACGATGAGGAGTACCTCGGCTACTCCGGCTACCGCCAGCCGGTCAGCGGCGCCGAGAGGCCGCCCCTGCACGAGGCGATAGCCCTCGATCCTACAACGGAGGAGTACAGCGTGGCGGTGGCGGCTTCGCTGGCGGCCTTTTTCCTGGGCGAAGGGCGCTCGGTGGGGTTGATAGCCTGGGGCCAACACAGAGTGACTATCCCGGCGGACAGGGGAGGCAGGCAGCTTATGAAGGTCTTGCGTGCCCTGGCTGTGCTCCGGGCCGAGGGCGCCGAACCGCTTGCCTCGGTGCTGGATGCCGAGGGCAGGCAGTTTGGAAGGCAGGATACGGTGCTGGTGATTACACCCTCGGTGGACGAGGAGTGGGTGGGCGCGCTACAGAACCGCATACTGCACATCGCAGGCGCAGCGGCTGTGCTGATCGAGCCGGGAACCTTCGGGGGCGAAGGCAACGCCCTGATGATGGTGAGCGCCCTTACCGCCATTAACGTGTCGTCCTACCTGGTGAAGCGCGACGACGCCATAGATGCCGCCCTGTCTCAGCAGTTTGGCGCGGCGGCGGGGCGCAACCTTCGCTAGCCGAGCGTCCTTTCCGCTCTCGCTCACCGAACAACAAGCAGTAGTCCGTAGATTAACGTTCGATTAGACTTTCCCCTTACCCAGGCGGACACCGCCCTGCGCTATGCTATAATAATAAGTAACTGTTCAGACTTGGGGTGGGCGATTCACCGTCGGGGCCTGAAACTATTTGGACGCATGGCTGAGATATGTGACCTATGCACGTACTTGTTGTTGACGACGACCAACGAATATTAGACAGCCTCAAGAGGCAGCTTTCCTACGAGGGCTACCAGGTCCACCTGGCGACCGACTCGCACGAGGCTTTTCGGCACCTGGCCGAGCACAGCCCGGAGCTGGTTATCCTCGATGTGATGCTGCCGGGCATTGACGGCATGGAGATTTGCCGCCGTATTCGCCAGGCCGACGACGTGCCCATCCTGATGCTCACGGCCAAAGGCACCCTCGAAGACAAGGTGGGCGGCCTGGACAGCGGGGCCGACGACTATCTGGTCAAGCCGTTCCAGCCCGACGAACTGCTCGCAAGGGTGCGCGCCCTGCTCCGCCGCCGGCAACCCCAGACGCAAGCCCTACGCTTCGGGGTGCTTACCCTCGACTCCTCGGCGCGGCAGGCCTGGGTGGAGGACCGCTTGGTTGACCTCTCTACAAAGGAGTTCGACCTGCTGGAACTGCTCATGCGCCACCCCCGGCAGGTGCTCTCTCGCGAAACTTTCTATGATCGCATCTGGGGCTACGATTTCAGCGGCGAAAGCAACATCTTAGAGGTGTACGTGCGCTACCTGCGCTCCAAGTTGGAGGCGGTGGGCGCGCCCAAGTACCTCCAAACGGTGCGCGGTGTGGGCTATGTGCTGCGGGAGGAAGCGGGCTAGCCTGCGTGTGGTGAGGTGAGAACTATGTCCCTTCGTGTTCGTCTGACGCTAATGTCCACGCTGGTGATGGCGCTGGTGTTCGCCGTCTTCAGCGTGATCGCCTTCTCGCTGGTCAGCTTTATGTTGTACCAGCCGATTGACGACGTGTTGGAGTTGAAATCCAACGCTCAGATCGTGTACATTTTGTATCGCCAGACGCCCGATCTCACAAAGATAGAGAACAACGACCCGTTGAGCAACGTCTACTACACTGTATATGACGCTCAGGGGAAGGTTGTTAAGAACGAAGGCACGGTGCTGGTAAACGACGGACTGGTGAGCCAGGCGCTGGAGGGCAAGCGGTCCAAGAACACAGTGTCCCTTCCCGACGGGCGGCGGGTGCGTGTGCTGCTCACGCCGATCTTTTCGGGCCTCAGTGGGCAGATAGTGGGGGCGTTGCAGGTAGCCACCCCGCTTGACATAACCGACGAACGGTTGAACGAATTGATGGTGCTGCTGGCCGGCACCTCTATTGTGCTGCTGGCGGTGACGGGCCTGGGTTCATACTTGCTTACCCAGCGCGCCTTGCGGGCCGTGGACCGGGTGACGGGCAAGGTACGGCAGATAGAGATGTCGCAAGACCTTACTCAGCGCATACCGGAGCCGAGCACCGACGACGAGATCGGCCACCTGATACGCACTTTCAACCAGCTGATCGCCCGCCTGCAATCGGCGTTCGAGACCCAGCGCCGCTTTATCGCCGACTCGTCGCACGAGCTACGCACCCCGCTCACCGTCATCAGGAGCAACATGTACCTGCTGCGCCGTGCGGACGACCCCGCCGAGCGAGCCGAACTGATCGAGATCACCGAGGCCGAGGTGTCGCGCCTCAACGGTATGGTGAACGACCTGCTGTACATGGCCCAGATGCAGGCCGGCCTCGACCTCAAGCCGGTGCTCCGCCCGGTGGAGCTTGACAGCCTGCTGCTGGAGGTGTTCGCTCGCGCCCGCTCCCTCGGCGCCCTGAAAGACCAGAAGATCACATTGGCGCATGAGGACATAGCTGCGGCCATGGGCGACCGCGACCAGTTGCAACACTTGCTGCTCAATCTGGTGGACAACGCCATTAAGTACACCCCGGAAGGGGGCAATATCGGCCTGGGGTTGTGGAACGAAGGTGAGTGGGCGCGCATCGAAGTCAGCGACAACGGTCGGGGCATCGCCGCCGAGTCGCTACCACTGATATTCGAGCGGTTCTTCCGCACGCACGAGGCCCGCCAGACCGAGCGCAACGGTGCGGGCCTCGGTTTGGCGATAGTGAAATCCATCGCCGAGGCTCATGAGGGGCGAGTAGAGGTGTTCAGCGAGGTGGGGGAGGGCACCACCTTCCGACTGTGGTTGCCCACGCGCAAGCAGGTCCCCTTGCTGCAAGCGCCTGAGCAGCCCGCCAGACCCAAAACGGCCAACGCCCCGACGGGCGCGTAATCTCCGTGCAAAGGAAACGCTATGGGTGAGTACCTCAATTTGCTGGTGGAAGTAGACGAAGACCGGGGCGTGGGCGTTATCACCATCAACCGGGCCGACAAACTCAACGCCCTCAACCACCTCTTGCTGAACGAACTTGACACCGCCCTCGACGAGATGGCCGCGCACCCCCGCGTGTGGGCGCTGGTGGTGACGGGGGCGGGCAATAAGGCGTTCGTGGCCGGGGCCGACATCGGCGAGATAGCCGCGCTGGAGGGTCGCCACGATGGGGTGGAGTTCGCTCGCTTCGGACAACGCATCTTTTCCAAGCTGGAGCACTTGACTGTGCCGGTTGTAGTGGCGATAAACGGCTATGCGCTGGGCGGGGGCCTGGAGCTTGCCCTGTGCGGCGACATACGCCTGGCCTCCGACACCGCTCAGATGGGCCAACCGGAGGTGAACCTGGGCGTTATACCCGGCTACGGAGGCACACAGCGCCTGGCCCGCATAGTAGGGCGCGACCGGGCCAAGACTCTTGTTTTCACCGGCGAGCGGATCAACGCCCAGGAAGCGTACCGTCTTGGCCTGGTGGACCGGGTGGTCCCGCAGGCCGACCTGCTCGACGAGGCGATGTCGTTGGCCGCTAACCTGGCGAACAAAGCCCCCCGCGCCATTGCCCTCGCCAAGATGGCGATTAACGAGGGCGTGTCTATGCCCCTGGAAGAAGCCCTCGACCTGGAAGCTCGCCTGTTCGGTCAGGCGGTGGACACCGAAGACAGGCGCGAGGGCACGGAGGCTTTCCGCGAGAAGCGCCAGCCGGAGTGGACCGGACGCTAGGCGGGCAAAGCGGAGGCTCGCAAACCCGGCGAACCCCCACTCGGCCCTCAGCCCGGGGGCATCTCGAACAAGCCCGAATACAGGCGGCGCACATACGGCGGCAGCCGGCTCATGTCGCCCATTGTGCCGCTCGCCAGGCCCGCGAACATCTCCCAGTCGTTGCGCGTCACCAGCAGCCCTTCCCAGGGTTGCTCAGGTATGCCGTGAACGTAGCCGAATGCCAGGCGAGCCGTGTCGGCATAGCGAGGATCGCGCTCGGCGCTCAGGCGTACCGTCGCCTCGATCATCTCGTCCTTGAGCGATTCCCGGCGGTAGTGCCACCAGGCGTGGGCCAACTCGTGTACGGCGGCTTCGTGCTGGGCGGTGAACAGGCGCACCTCCCGCATGGCCGGCTGCCAGTAGCCTCCACCGCGTGTGGAGGCGAGGTCGTCTACCCGCAGGCGCACGGTCTTTCGTAGCCACTCCTCGGCCTCCGGCGTAAAGTGGTGCGCCTTCATCACCCCTTCCAGGAACCGCCAGGCCTTGCTTGAACCGTCGTGTGCGCGGGCGGCGGGGCCACCAAACCCAAACAGCCCCTTTAGTTTGGCAATCGCTTTCTCCAACCACGACAATCCCACTCCGAAGCCTCCTTTGCTTAGGTTGTGCGCGAACGGCGCCCTGCCGCGTAAATGCAGGCGTAAGTCGCCACGTGGCACGAATACTGCTTAGTATAACAAGAACAGAGGAAAGGGGTGGCGTGAAAATAGAAATCTATGTCACGCTGTCGGCACAAACGATGATGTTGTAGTGCAACCCCTGGGCGCACTAAACTCAAACACGGCAAGGATTGCCAAAAATAGTAGGAGGAACAGTACATATGAGTAAGAAATGGATGAGCGCTGCCGCCGGATTCGGCGTAGCGACAATGATGTTCGGGGCTGTAGCAATGGCCCAGACGCCCCCGCCCGCCACCACCGTAACGCCGGTTGCAACGGTGGGCGGCACGGTTACGGCGGTCATGACGGGCACGATGGGCACAACCGCTACGGTCGTCGCCACAGGCACACAGACCATATCGGGCACGCAGACTGTGGTCGCCGGTACACCCAACCCCGCCGGCACTGTGGTCGCCGGCACACCCGGGGCTACTGCGGTGATCTCGGGCAATATCTACCAGGCAGGCGGGACGGGCAACTTCCCGTTTGCGGACCCTGCCTTCAAGCAGACCTGGAACCGCATTGACGGCCCCGTGAAGAACGGCCTGGTAAACCGCACATACTACTGGGGTCCCGGACCCAACTCCATCGGCTTGCTTGAGCCTTACGCTCAAGGCCCCGGCGGACAGCACCTAGTGCAGTACTTCGACAAGAGCCGCATGGAGTTGAACAATCCGAACGCGCCTCGCCAGTCACCCTTCTTTGTGACCAATGGCCTGCTCGCGGTAGACATGATCGCCGGTTCGGTGCAAGTTGGCGACAACACCTTTACGACCTTCCACCCGGCTTGTATACCGATGTCAGGCGACTTCGGCGATACGATGGCCCCTACTTATGCCTCCTTCCAGAAGGTATCGGTAAGTGGAGATCGTGTAGACACGCACCAGGCGAAGAATCGCACCGGTGAGAAGATCACCCAGACGATTGACCGCGACGGTACCGTAGGCAACGACCCGTCTAAGGCCAATATACCCAACGTGCAGGTCGCTCAGTATATCACCGAGACCCAGCACAACATCCCGGCGGCCTTCTGGACGTTCCTCAACTCGTCAGGCCCCGTGTATGACAACAACAACAAGGTTGTCAACGAGCAGTTGAGCCAGCCCTACTTCTACGTGACCGGCTTGCCGATCAGCGAAGCTTACTGGGCCAAGGCTACCATCAAGGGTAAGATAACGGACGTGATGATCCAGGCGTTTGAGCGCCGCGCTCTCACATATGTGCCCACCAACCCGTCCGGCTTCCAGGTTGAGATGGCAAACATCGGCCAGCACTACTTCGACTGGCGCTATCGCGGAGGCGGCTACTGCGCCGGCACCCCACAGGTGTCGCCTACGCCCCCGCAGCCTGTGCCCAGCGGCACTGTAGTGTCCGGCACCCCCGGCACAACAGCTACGGTGGTCGGCACTGTTACCGCAGTGGGAACCGGCACCGCAGTGTCTACCGGCACAGTGGTCGGCACAGTGGTCGGCACCGTTACGGCGGTATCCAGCACCACAGTTGTGCCCGTACCTAGCGGCACCGTTGTCGTTGGTACTGCTACCGGCACAGTAGTTCCGGGAGTGACCCCCGTCGGCACACGAGTACCCTAAGCTACTCGGTAGCTAACAGCTAACGGGAACAAGCAAAACAGCCGCCTTGTGCGGCTGTTTTGTTTAATCTTAAGCTCGACTTTGCACAATTTTGTGCTACGCTTGGTTCCAGGCACACGAGTTATAGAAAGCGGACGTTTTTGACACTACCTCCTCGGGCACCAGAGTCGGAGGTTTATGTCACCACAACCCGGAGATGATCTGGCTGCCGTAAGTCGTGCGCGATTGGCCACTTCGCACAGTCATGCACTCACCGCTATGCATTCAATGGAGATCAATAGCTCGCGAGGTAGTTGAACAATGGGAACAGAGCGGGCTGGGGCATTGTTTGGAAAATACTCCGAGTACAGTTGATTGAGTGTTCCAAAGGCGCTAGCATCAGCACAGAAGATTGTGGTCTTTACGACATGTGCCAGGCTGCTACCCGCCGCTTGAAGTACCATTGAGAGGTTCTCAAATGCTTGCCGTGCTTGTTGCTCAAATGTATCGCCGGCAGGATTTCCTGTTGCAGGGTCAAGTCCGGTCTGGCCAGACACGAATAAGAAATCGCCTGCCCTAACAATGTGCGAATACGGCCCCAGGGCTTTCGGCATATTGGGACCGCTGACCGGTTCATGTTCTATTGACATCTTCTGCTCCTTCCTGCTACGTAACTGTTCTCAGCACTTTTCGACACAATATGACTAAATGTTTTCCCTGCAGGCACCCGGTTATGGGTGCGAAATAACACCTTAAGTATAAGTATACAAAACGAGCGTTTATGGCACTGCCGCGGCGTTGCTTTCACGCTGCCGCTTCAGATATCGTATATGGACGTTTATAAGGTCTCAAATGTGGGCGCGAGCGTGATTAGGCTCATTCACAATCCCAACTCTGGAATTGTACACAGTCGAGGTACTAGAGCGGTAGGTTACTACTTCTTACGCATTACCCTACGCAACTGACGGGCGGGCATGCTGCGCCACAGCTTGCGATGGAGCGCGTTCCAGGCTTGATGCACCGCCAGCTTATCGGTCGGCCCGGAGGCTTTCGGGCTGTAGCGCTCACGCACGTAGGCCCTGGAGATGGTGCGGGCGAACAGCCCTGTGCCTGGAAGCTCGCGGGCTAGCGCTTCGCTGAACTCGTAGGGCGTTTGGTGGGCCGACGGCCCCAGCCTCAGCAGCCGCGCCCAGGAGATCATCTTGCCGTAGTACGTTCCGGGACTTTGGGGCTGCCTCCTGCCTCTTGTGAACAGCCAAACGCCGGCCAACGTCGCCGCGAGCAAGAGACCCAGCATCAAGAGATTGCCGGTTGTGCCGCCAAACGGCAAGATGAATTGGTCGCCGCCGTTGTCGGGCAGCTTCTGGCCTGGGTCGTCAACCCCTTTTTGAGGCTGGGGCAGTGAAACGGTGGCGGTGGCTCCGGCGGTAGTCTGAGGTGTGGGCGACACCGCAGGCTCCGGCGCGGCTATCTCACGGCCGGCTACCGGCTGAGAAGGTGTCGGCTCGAAGTCAACCCACCCATAGCCGGGGAAATAGACCTCCGGCCAGGCGTGGGCCGCCGATTCCTTTACGATACGCAGCTTCGTGGCCGGATCGTAGGCGCCGGGAGCGTAGCCTGCGGCAAAGCGGGCGGGTATGCCCTGGCTGCGTAGCATGACGATCATCGAGGTGGCGTAATACTCGCAGTAACCCTTCTTGATGTCGAACAAGAACCAATCGGTGCGGTCTACCCCCACCGGCGGGTTGGGCAGCGTCAGGCTGTACTCATAATTTTGGCGCAGGTAGTTTTGGATGGCGAGGGCCGCGTCGTAAGGGTTGTCGGCGCCGGCCTCGCTCACTATCTGTGTTGCCAGGTCGCGTACTTGCCGGCTCACGGTGGCGGGCAGATCCAGGTAGCGTTTCTTGAGCCACTCGTCGTAGTCCATGCCCGCCGCTCGCAGTTCGTCCTCGGAGGCGGCGGACAGCTTCGAGACGGCAGAGTACTCCTGACCGCTCTGCAACCTGTCGGTGGCGTGCAGGCCGGTGATGTCGTCGTACACCGGCACCTCGCCCGAAGCGCGCAGTTCGATGTAATAGGCGGGACCGTCGGACACGGCTACAGTAGCGTTTATGCCGCGTTTGCCCAACTCGTCGAGTTGCTTGCGTATCTCCTCGCCCTTCAGGGTAGCGAACAGGCGATCAAGCGGCTCCTCGCCTGCGGTGGGCGTGGTTTGCCGAAGCTCCTGCTGCCCTTCGTGGAGCAGCCCGATCAGGGTGCGTAGCTCCAGAGGCACTGTTTTGATGTCTACCGCGCCCTTCTCGGAGTAGAAGTTGTCTATATTGTATACTTCGTTCAGCTTACGCCAGGAGAGGTTCAGCCGGCTGGGTATACTCAGCTTGACCGGGCGCAGAGGGGCGAAGATCGTATCACCTTTGGGGGTCACCACCTGCACAGTATAAGTGACCTCGCGCCGCTCTTCGTCCTGTGAGACGAGTTGCTGGTTGGCATCGAGGGCCAGGCGCGAACTGAGGTTGGGCACGTTGAAGGTGTCGGGGGCGGTATCGTTCCAGCCTGTGCCGGTATACTGGTCCCAGGTCACCGCTCGAAGTTTGAGGGGTTCGTTGCTTTGCACCTTGAGTACCACAGTGTCGGCGAGGTTGAGCGAGCCGCCCATCGTAAACTGTTTGTTGAAGGAGGCATAGCCGCCCACGCCCGTGCCCCCAGGCACCGACGACCAGAGCTTGCCCATCGTAGTTTGCAGGTCCACCCAGGGTTGGTTCACTCGCTCCCAGGCGCTGTTGAGGGTGCTGTTGGCGGCGCTGGCCGGCACGTACCACATGGCGAGCGCCAGCACCGCCGCCACCGCGCTGCCCGTCCACAGGAAGGCCCAGGTGAGGGTGGGCGAGTAGTTCACACGTTCCCTCTGCCAGCGTTCTTCCTTGATGAGCAAGTTGAAGCGTATCATCAGCAGCAGCGCACTGAGCATGAAGACCACTATGTAGCCGTTCAGTCTGCCGCTGGACGAGTAGGAGAGGTTGATCAAGAGAGCTACGCCGTTGGGCACGAGCGCCCACCAAAGCTGCCTTGAGCGAAACACGAAGTAGGCGCTGCTGTAGGCCAGCACCCAGGATACTACCCCCAGCGACAGCACAAACACCACCAGGTCGTCGCTGACGTCTTGCCTCACCGCCACGTTGACCCAGGTTGAGGTGCGGGCGATCAGGTCTTGCACCCGGTCTTGCACCGTCATCAGGCGAGGGTCGTGCATGACGCTTGCTACCGCAAGCAGCACCGTGATGAGGCCGATCTCAAGCCCCAGCAGGTCGAGCAGGATGCGAGGCACGCCGCGCGCTTTGGCGAGCGCTATGCCCGTGACCAGCCCCACGATAGTGATCGGGGTTAGTATCGAGAGGCCGTCCGACCAGTCAGCCTGCTGTATCGAGAGGGTGACGCTGAAGACCAGCATGGCAAGCAAGCCGACCGTCAACCAGCCTTCTTGCAGTTTAAAGAACTTCGTCATAGTTTCCTCAGGGAAAGCGCCGCGCAACCGAGGGACCTGTTTAGGGGCTGTCTATATATATAGACGCTGTACATGCCGCGCCGGTTTCATATATCGAATGCTTTGTGTGCCGGCTACGCTAATTATACAGGACGGGGGTAGCTGTAGGGAAGGGCAAAAAAGAAACCCCGAACGAACTTTGCAGTTCCTCCGGAGTTTCTATCGTTGAAAGTGCTCAACACACTCTCAACTCTCTTATTTTACACCAAACTAAAGGCGCTGTCAAGAGCCAACTTTGATAATTTTCCACACTCAAACTAACTTGGAAGTGGGAAATTGTAGCGTCTCGCTAATATTCATCACAAGACAGCGGTCGACTCAAGTAACTTTGCTGTGTTTACCGATCATGGACGCACAAGGTTGTGTAGGAGACTCAGCCTACATATATGTGGGCTACATCAGCCCTTGTGTAGCGCAGCACTCCCTACTTGTAAGTGAGCTCTGTAGTCTTGATGGTGGATATAACCTTACCCTCGGCCTTCTCGGTAATCTCTAAAGGTATGCCGTGCTCAGGATCCATTGTTTTCTCAGTGCGTTGTGTGTAAAACTGCTTGCCGGTCCCACACAACCACGTCTGCCAGATGCCGGTGAGTGAATTGCAGGGGAGTGTGTCGTCTTTGTAGAGTTGTATTTTGCCGGCTGGCGTATCTGCTACTCGCTTATAATCACCACCATTGCTTAGGCGTTCCACACTTACCGGCACCAACCACCAAGTAGCTATATACGGCTTGTCTGCGTTAGTGACTTGCACGGGCAGCGGATGTCCATCTACCATGCTTGCCTGCGTGAAGGTGTGGTTGTTGTACTCGGTCTTAGAGCCAACTGCTCGCGAATCTTTGGTGCTTTCAAGAAGTTCCAACTGCCAACTCTCAAGATTGGTATACACAAACCGATAGACCTCAGAGCTTACGACTTTTCCGGATTCCCAATCGTATGCTTCTTCATGGAAGATCGTTGTGAATGACGGCCATGGATCTGCGCTTTGCGGCTTTATGTTGCTGCTTACCGGCTGTATGTTTGACTGTTCTATCCCATTATTGTTCCCAATGGCGACTATCATGGCAACAATTCCGAGCAAAACAGCAGCTAGTAGCGGCATAGCGGTCTGTAATTGGCTCCCTCTAGGCTTCAATGTAGCTTGCATTGTAATCACTCCTCTTCAACACCCTCATTTTACATCCAACTAGCGGTGCTATCAAGGGCCAATTCCATTATTTCTCAATATTTAGGACAATTTGGAGCAGGGAGAGGGTAGCATGCTACCTAATATCTATCGCCAAAGAGTTACTCTTGCCCTTGCGCTTCGCCAATAACCTCATCGAAAAGCTGCTCCCAACGGCGGGCTAGCCGTTCGGCGCTGTACTCATGCTCTACTTTCTCTTTGAGCGCGCCTCCCAGCCGCGCTCTGAGGGCAGGCTGCCTGATGAGGCTCAGTATTGCTTGAGCCGTGCTTTGGGGCGACTCGTGCGGCACGAAGATGCCCGTTACGCCATCGGTGATCTGCTCTTGCGTGCCGTTGTCGCGGGTGGCTACCACAGGCAAGCCTGCCGCACCGGCCTCGGAGATGACGTGCGGCATGCCTTCGCCCCTCGACAGCCACACGAATATATCCAACCCCGACAAAAGGCGGCTGACATCGGGGCGGTCGCCCAGAAAGAGGAGAGTGCCGGCCAGGCCGAGCCGTTGTGCCCGCTCCGCAAGCTCCCCGGCGTACTCCGGCATGAAAGCGTCCGGCCCGCCTATTACCACGAACCGCGCCCGCCTGTCTGCACGCTGCACTATGGCCGCCGCCTCAATGAAGTCTTCCACCCGCTTCTTGCGGTCGAGCCGGCCCACCCAACCCACCAGAGGCGCATCATCCTCTACGCCAAGCTCCCGGCGCACCGCCTCTCGGTTGCTGGAGTCGAACTCGGACAGGTCCACCATCGAGGGTATCTCCTGGGCGTGGTGGGGGCGGTCGGGCATCACGGCGGCTGCGGCATCGCGTATCTGGGCGCACACCCCGATGTAGCGGGCGGTGAGGCGCTTGGGGCTTGCGGTGGCCTCCTCGACCAGGCCGCCATGCTCGATCAAAGGCGGGCGGCGCTCCGGGGCGATGCGCTCCAGCGCGGGGTAGACATCCTGGACCGCCTGGCACGCCACTATCAGGTCGTACTGAGGCAGCTTCTTTTGCAGGTAGGCCACCGTCTCCTCGAACGACAGCGCGTAGGGCGTTTCATCCACCGGCACACCCAGCGCCCGCAACTGCTCATGGGTCTGCGCGGGCATGTTGGGTTTACGGAAGCAGGCCGTCACCTCGAGCCGGTAGCGGGCGGGGTTCAGATTGCGGGCCAGCAGCCGCACCTCGGTTTCCTCGCCGCCCACGACCAGCCAGGCAAAGACAAACAGCACCTTGCGCGGGCCGTCGGGGGCGATGGGCGCAGAGCCTTCTGCCGTCATCCAGTCGCTACGGGGTCGCCCGGCTTGACCGGCTGCCCCTCCCGCACCGAGCGAGCCGCCGAGGTGGTGACGCGGTGGGTCTTGACCGCTTCCTCGTAGGGGCAGCGTATTTTGTTGGTTTTGCCCTGCACGGCGTCTATAAAATCGCGGTCCTCGCGCACGAAGGGGTCGCCCTCGGCGCGGCGCACAGGTCGCCCCCGGCCCACGTCCACCATAAGCTCGAACTCGCTCAGTTCGATTGCCAGCCCCTCGCCAAACAGGTGTAGGCCGATGCGGTGGGGCCAGTTGAGCAGGCAGGTCGAGGCCATCGAGCCGACAGCGCCGGTGCTGAATCGGAGGGCGGCCACCGACACATCGCACACGTCGAGGTTGGGGAACGCCTCACGCGGCTTGGTAGAGCCTGTGGCGTACACTTCGTCTACTTCGCCCACCAGCAGCCGGGCAAGGTCGAATATGTGGGTGGTCTGCTCCACCATCTGACCGCCGGATTGGTCTTCCCTGCGCCACCAAGCGGGCGGCGGGGTGGAGTCGAGCCAGTAGCCCAGGGCCAGGCGAGCGGGGTTCTTATCGAGCAGTCGCTGCGCCGCTTCTACCGTGTCCAGGTAGCGCCAGTGGTAACCCACCCCCGTCACCAGCCCCCGGCGAACAACCGCCTCGGCTATCCGCTCGGCAGTGTTGAGGTCCACCGAGAGGGGCTTCTCAACGAAGAAAGGCAGCCCCCGCTCGATAGCCTCCATCTCAGGTTCGCCGTGCGCGAACGGCGGCAGGCAAATATACACCGCGTCCAGCTGTTCTTTGTCGAGCATCTGCCGGTAGTCGGCGTAAGCCCGGCCTCCGGTGCGCCCGGACAACTCCTCTGCCCGCTCTAGGGCGGGGTCGGCGAAGGCCGCTATCCGCACGTCGCCCAACCCTTGCAACACGCCTACGTGCCGGCTCGCTATACCCCCGGCGCCTATAAACCCAACTCGGCTCTCTGCCATTGTGTGGTTCCTCCTGTGTGGACCGGGCTAGCGTGCGGCCTGTAATTTGCCGCCTGCCGCCCGTTTTGTGTCACTCAACATATTTTCGTAGATCGCAGCCGTCTCCCGCGCCATGCGCTCGGCGCTGAATTGGGTTCGCACCCGCTCTTGACCGGCGCGGCCCCACCGCCGGCGCAGTTCGGGGTCGCCCAACGCCTCAGCCATCGCCTCGGCCAACCGCCGGCTGTTTCGCGGCTCCACCAGCCTTCCGGTAACGCCGTCTCTGACCGCTTCCTCTGTGCCGCACACCTTCGTACCGACCACCGGCCGGCCCAGGGACATCGCTTCCAGGGCTACCAGGGGCAGCCCCTCGAAAAGCGAGGGCAGCACGAACAGGTCGCAGGCGGCCATGAGGCGAGGCACGTCGCTGCGCCTGCCTAGAAAATGAACGTGACCTCCCAGGCCAAGCCTTTCGGCCTGCCCCTGTAGCTCCTCCTCCAGAGGGCCTGTGCCCACCAGCAGCAGATGAGCCTCGGGCCGGCTCTCCAGCAAGGGGGGCATAGCTTCCAGCAAGTAGGTATGTGCCTTCTGCTCGGCCATGCGCCCCACCGTAAGCGCCAGGAGAGCACCGTTGGACAGGCCAAGCTCTGTTAGTAACTCCTCTCTTTTGGGAGCGGCGGAGCAGGGTTCTATGCCGTTTTGCACCACGTTCAGCTTTTCGGCGGGCAGTTCTGCCCTCTCGAAGCTGCGGCGCGCGCCGTGGGAGACGCAGATAAGCCCGTCCAACATGTCGAACAGCCGCCTGTACTCGTCACGCTGCGCCGGCTCGGTGAGCAAGTAGGGCAGGTGCTCGGTACGGAGCACCGCCTCGATGCCCGCCTCCCGTGCGGCGCGCACCCCTGTGTGCCCTTCCCAGCCGATACCGGCGTGGCAGTGGAAAATGTGCGGCTGGAGGTCGGCCACAGTCCGGCGCAGAGCCTCATACTCAGGCGGCATATCCCATACAGCGAAACAATTGCGCTGTGCTTCGTCGAACAAGGAGGACGAGGCTCGGCACAAGAAAGAAACGTCGTACCTGCCTCTGAGCCGGCGAGCAAGGAGCAGCATATGCTCGCCCATGCCCGACGGCTCCTCGCTATCCGTAAAGAGGCACAATCGCTTTTTCACCCTACGGCTACGCTTTTCTGCGCCGGCCTGCTCTCCATCTCTGGGGCCGGCGGCCGGCCAAAGAGGAGTTGCTGCCGGCCAAGCTCCTCGGCGAGTGGCCTGTACACCTCGCGCACCCCTGGGGCGCTTGTGAGGTCGAGCAGGCCGTTGGGGCAATAGCGGTCACTGTCCCAGGCTTTGTGCCCGAGCACTGGGTAGAGACAAATACCGTGTAAGTCCACCCCCGCCTGCATAGCCACCCGCGCCTGCTCGCCTACATAGGCCAACCAGCCGGGCCGGGCCGTACCCTCCGTGCCGGTCTCCGAGATGAAGACGGGCCGCCGATAGCGACTGTACACCTCTTCGAGTATGCTGCTGAATGGCCGGTAGCGATGTTGGCCGGGCCGCAGTCGCGGGCCGTTATGCACCCACTGGTTGTCCGGGTAGTAGTTCACACCGAGTATGTCCAGGTATTTGGGGTGGCCCCCCAGTTGCGGTTCGATACTGCCGTTGAGCATATCCCATGCCTCGAACTGCGCCAGCCTGTAAAGCTCTACCGTGCCCGCTTCCCGCGGCCTGTCTATGGCCGGCACGAGGTGGACGGCAGGCTCCACGTGGCAAATGCGCGCCTGCGGGCTGACCGCCCAGACCGCCTCTATGCTCTCGATGGCGGCCCTCACCAGTTGCTGCTTGAGGTCTCCCCCTCGCCCGTACCATAGCGGGTTGAAATAGGCTACCGAGCCGCCCGCCCACGCGAAAAAGGAGATTTCGTTGACCGGGCAGATGAACGGCGGCCTGCCGGTTTCCTCGCGGAGCAACTGTGCAAAGGCCCTAGCGAGACCCGCAAGACCGCTGACGAACCCCGGCCCCGCGATGTCGCGGTGGTCGGGCCACCCGTAGTGGCACAAGTCCCACACCACCTGCATGCCCTGTTCCCTGGCGGCATGCACCTGCGGCAGCACGCCGGAGAAATCGTACCGGCCCGGCTGCTTCTCGATCAAGTACCAGCGCAGCCCTTCGCGCACGGTGCGAATACCCAGGCTCCGCAGCTGCCGGTAGTCGGAGGCGGCGTGCTCCACGTGGCCGGTGCTTTGCAGCACATCCACCCTTTTTCCTGCGCGGTCCAGATGGGTGGAGCACTCGAAGCCCCCCATGAAGAAACTGTCGAAGAGTGGGTTGCTCGGCACAGTTAGCTCACGAAGGGTGAACTGTCCAGATGGGCCAACAGGTCGGCTGGATCATCGTACACGGCAACGGCTCCGGCCAGCCCCTCGTCGTCCCAGCCTCCGCAGCGCACAGCCACTAGGCCGACGCCCGCCTTCCTCGCCGCCTCGAGGTCGTACGGCGTGTCGCCCAGCATCAGCACCTCGTCAGGCCCGTAGCCGATCTTTTGGAGGGCCGCCTCCACGATGTCGGGGGCCGGTTTGGAATGCTCGGCGTCGTCCGAGGAGGTTTTGGCCTCGATCAGCCCGTCTGCCCCGGCTATTTGCAGCAGCCGGTCCAGCATGTCATCTTTGGCGGAACTGGCCGCCACCAGCCGAAGTCCCCGCGCTTTCATCGCGGCCAGCAGCGCACTTGAGTCGCGGAACGCTCTTATGTTGGGCAAGTAGTCTTCCTTGAATATCTCGCCCCAACTATCGCTTATGCGCTTGCCTTGCGGACTGTCGGCGGGCAGGTCGCAGGCCGCCGGCACCAGTTTGTTGCCGCCCATGCCGATCAGCCGCCTCACTTTTTCGTAGGGCACTTCAAAGCCGTGCCTCTTGAACGCCTCCACCCAGGCGTGTGCATGAGCGTCGTTGCTGTCCACCAGCGTGCCGTCTATATCGAGTAGAACACCCTTGATAACCACTGCTTTTTTCCTCTTTGTTTCTTACGAGTAGTCACGGCCCTCGTCTCCACACTCCCTGTTTACACGTGAGCAGAAATGAGAGGCCGTGACGATGTTGCGAAATTAGCCATTACGCACGCTACGAAAGGCTCGATGCGCCCCCGTGGGGGGAGGCTACAGTTGACATACCTTCGGTTTGCAGTTGGCGCACCTCTTCGGCGGCCTTCTTGCCTGCCAGGAACGCGTGGTCGGAGTTATAGTACTCCCATTCGCTGTAGCGCCCGGCAAGCACTATGTTCTCCGTCAGCAGCCACTCGCGGATCAGGTCTACATTGGCCTTGCGCTGGTGGTCATACACCACGTAGGCATACGGCATGTCCACGTGATTCGCCGCCCACACCGGGTCGTCCTCTTTGAAGATGCCGACCCTTCGGCAATCGGCGATGCACAGGTCAATGAGAGCCTGCCCCTCCGCAGGCAGAGGCTTGTGCTCGGAGTAGGTGATCTCGCAGGTGAGGCCAAAGCCGCCGGGTGGGTTGCAGTTCGGGCTGGCGTTGCCCTGCACAAAGATGCGGTGGAACACCGTATCTTCGGGGTAGTAAATCCAGTGCTTCTCGGTGAGGTTCTCGCGCCCGATCCCCAGGTTCACACAGCGCACCGACACGTGTCGCAGTCCCTCGGCGGCGCGCCTGACCGCTTCGGGGGCCTCCTCGCCTACGAGTTGTACCAGCACAGGCAGGGGCATGGTGCTTATCAGGTAGCGATAACTTAGCGCTCTACCGTCGCTCAAGGTCAGCATGCGGTCGGCGGGCGAGACGGCTGCTACGCGAGTGTTGAGCATAGGCTCGTTCGCAAGATGCGGTAGAAAGCCGTCCATGAGCGACTGGAAACCGCCTCGTAGAGGATAGCCGAAGCGGGCGTTCGGGCCCATCGGCCTGGGGACCGGCTGGAGCGCGCCGTCCAGTATCTCCTCCAGGTCGGGCAACGGCACACGCCCGCCCAGCCAGGAGGTCTCCATCTCATCGAGGGGTACGGCCCAGAGCTTCTTGTTGTACGGTATTGCGAAATGTTTGGCGATGCCCGCGCCCCACACTTTATAGATGAACTCCTCGAAATTGCGAGGCTCCGGGCTGTCTGTTGCTTCGCAGGCGGCCTCTCCGCCGGGGCTGAGTGTCTCCACCACGCCGTCGGCACAGCAGTCCACCGCTTCCACATGGTCCTTGCCGTCGTGGGCGGCGTGCCCGTTTTGTGAGGTGCCGTTGAGACGCGCTTTGGCCGCGCTGCCCGCCGTGTTGCTGTTGAGAGGCCCGTAGCGCGCCTCGATAGCCCCCACGATGCACTCCTTGATCACCTCCGGGGGTAGGCCATACAGCGCGCCCTGGAAGGGATAGCGGGTGTACACGTTCTTGCTGTACACCCACGCCTCGCGGTCCTGCCAGTGGACGTTATCGCCCAGCAGCATTTTGTACATCCTGTGTACGTAATCGTCTTTAGAGAACATGATGTGGCCGGCCATGTCGAACGTAAAGCCGCCGTCTTGTATCGAGCGGCACCAGCCGCCGACCCTGCCGTTCTGCTCGATAAGCAGGGCATCTCTGCCCATATGATAGGCAGCGCTCAGGCCGGTCGGCCCGGCCCCAATTATCACAGTTTCTTTATAGTTGGTTCCAAACACGGTTTCCATTCTGCTCTTTTTCCTCTCTCCTGGTCGAAGTGATTACACGCACAAGGTGCGGGAACAGGCTTATACTAGGGCTTAGGCAGCGCCTCGGCTGCGCCGGCGGCTACGGCTGCCGTCGCTCTTGTGGGTGTGAACCGCCTCTCGTTTGCAAGTACCGGGGTGGGAGAGGCAGCCTCAGCGATCAACCGCTCCATAGAGGCTGCGGTGGCATCCCAGGAGGTGTTCTTCAGTACCTCTCGCATGCCGGCTGTTCTCTCGCGGCGCTCCTGCGCGCTCGCGTTGAGAGCGGCTCTGCATGCCCGGATAAACTCCTCCGGCGTGCCTCCCAGGTAAACGATGTCGCCATAAGGCTCGGCCACATCGGTGATGGGCGTGCTGACGATAGGCAGTTCGGCTGCCATATACTCAAGGGTCTTGGTAGGGCTGATGAACTGGGTCGACTCGTTGAGGGCGAACGGCAGCAGGCATACATCCCAGCCGCCCAAATATGCGGGCAGCTCGCTGTACGGGCGCGGGCCGAGATAGTGGATGTTCGAGTGGCGGGGCAGCGCGGCCTGGTCTATCTTGACTACCGGGCCGACCATGACGATCTGCCACTCCGGTTGGGCTTGAGCTATCCGAGCGAGCAGTTCGAGGTCCATCCGCTCGTCTATCACGCCAAAGAAACC